>DASYEY010000154.1:0-3660 GCA_036498725.1 Verrucomicrobiia bacterium
CGGTTTAACACGCGTCCGGTCAATTTCACGCTCTGAGCGGCCTGATAGGCCTGTTTGACCTGGCCGGTAATTTCCGTCTCGCCGATGACCAGGGAATCCAATCCGCTGGCGACGGAAAAAAGGTGGCGCACCGCTTCGGAGCCCTCCTTGACATAGAGATACGGGGAGAGATCTGGATCTGTGTCCGTGCTCCCGGAGAGGTGCTGGAAGATATGATTGATATTGCCGTTAACTTTGGGCGTGACCCCGTAAATCTCCACGCGATTACAGGTGGAGACCAGTACGGCTTCGGAAAGATTGCCGGCCAATTTCGCCCGGCAGCCGGAGCAACGCAATTTGGAGGCATGAACCGCCAGTTTTTCGCGCAATTCCACCGGCGCGGTTTTGTAACTCAGGCCTGCGACAAAAATTTTCATACGGCTGCCTCGACCGTCGGGTTGAATAACATCCATAAATCAGCGGCACCTGCCACCAGCGGCCCGATAACCGCTGGGGAACTGCATGAACTACTGATCTTCATGGAGCCACTTTAGATTCGGCGGAAAACCCTGCTCGCCTTTCATTGGCAATTCTTTCGCTTTTTTTGTTTCCGGCTGGCAAACGCTGGTTAGGCTAACGCCGGTTTCGACGGGCCGGTCCTTTTCCAAGAAGACTTCCAAGCAGCGGGGCCGGCAAAACAGAACGCGACGATCTCCCACGCGGATCCGAGCAAACCAAGTGTCCGGAGGAATTTCCTTTTTGCAGAGGAAACAATGGGAACCGACATTATCGCCTTCGTCAGCGTTGAAAGTATTCATAGGCCGACGTCGATGGGTTGAGTTGTTTCCTTCCCCGTTCCAGTTGCCAGAGCGGGCGGGTTTGGCTTCTGCTCCGATGATTTGTCCAGCGGATGTTCTTCCTCTTGCCAATGCTCGGAAACTTTCCCGTCCCAGCAAGCTAGGTTGAGGGGGTAAACGTCGGGATCAAAAATGACGTGATAGAAATGCCAGACAAGAATCGCCAGGCACGCGAGCACCGCTTCGTAATAGTGAATCGTCAGTGCCGCGTCCACCAGCCAGCGCGGCAGAAAACGTGTTACATCCATCTTGAACCAGACGGCCAAACCGGTAGCGCCCATGATGATGGTGCCCCAGACGACCGCCCAGTATTCCATCTTCTCCGCATAGCCAAACCGGCCAATTTTTGGTTTCTCCTTGCTCCAGCCTGTCAAATAACGGAGAGCTGCCAGCACATCGATTAGGTCCTTTTTGACCGGAAACAAATCACAGACGAGCTGCCGGCCTTCCTTCTTGGTCAGGAGATAAAACAAATGATACGCGCCCACGAGCAGTAGCACGATGCCGGCGACGCGGTGTGTCCAGCGCCGGAAGGGTTCGCTCGAACCCATCGCGCGGGCGAGCCACGAGTCCGGAAATTTCAGCGCGAAACCAGTCACCGCCAAAAGAATGAAGCTGGTGGCGAGCACCGCATGCTGCCAGCGTTGCTGGAGGCTCATGCGCAAAACGGGCCGTCCGCTGGCGAGCAAATGCGCGGAAACCTTTTTGTAAAACAAAAGGCCGTTATGGAACAGCATTCCGCCGATGGTCAGGAAAATCAGCGCGAGATAAATTCGCCGCACCCACCAGTTGACCTGGCTCGCGAAATCGGGGGCGCTTTTCGCGGCCGCGTTGTCGACGTGGATTTTACCAAGGGAAAACTTTTCGTTCGCGCCGGGATGGCATTTACCGCACGTCTCCACCAGATGCGCCTTGTTGATGGTGGAATTCGGGTCAGAGGAGGCGAGGATTTTGTGAAATCCATGGCAACTGCCACAATTAGCGGCCAGGGTGGAACCGTATTGTGCGGCGAGACCATGGTAGCTGTCGAAGAACGTTTTCACACGGTCCTGAGGCAAATTGTATTTCGTGTTAAGCCGTTCCGAGGCGTGGCAGCGGCCGCAAATCTCCTGGGAAATTTTCAGGTTGGAAGCGTTTTTCAGCCCCTCAATTTTATGCTCGGAATGACAGTCCGTGCAGGTGGGAGCATCCCGTTTGCCGGCTGCGATCGCTTTGCCGTGAATGCTGGCTTGAACATCCCGCGCCTCTTTGGGATGGCACTCGCCGCAGGTTTCAGCCTGACGCGTGAAATAAAGCGGTGACGCGGGCGAACTCGACGGCAGCACTCCATGAGAGTCGTGGCAGTCCCGGCAAGTAGCGGCGTCGAGTTGGCCGGATTTGGAGGCCAACCCGTGAACACTCGCACCGTAGCTGTCGGCTTGCCGCTGGTGACAGGTTGCGCAATTCACAGGCTTAAGAATCTTGTTATCGTCTGGATGCTTCGCCGTCGCATCTGTGTGGCAACTGATGCATGTGTTGGTGCCGTGAGCGGAGACGGCGAGTTTCGCCTTATCGACGAAGAGAGAAATTGCCTTTCCAGCCGCGTTCGTTTTGAAAAGGGTATCGTCCGAATGACAATCGAGACAGAAGCTGTTGTTTAACGCTGGAGCCGCAGAAGCGGCAACGCAAAGAAATGCCGCCGCCGACAGGGCGGATAACGAAAGAAATTTTCCTTTGAGGCCCATACGGAAACAAGCATCCGCCGAAGGTATGAAAGTGCATTACGGCGTTTGGCGATTGTTTTGCTTTTTTTGCAATTTCGCCAAACGCCACGCAAGTCACGCCTACGGCCCGCCAGTATGGCAGTCGTTACACTTGAAGCCGTCCGGAATCTCATCCCCCGGATGCTTGAAGGCCTGGCCCTGGAGCGTTGCTTGCGCGAGTTGCTTGCCGTTTCCCTGGGCCAGAATGATATGGCATTGGGTGCAGTCGCTGAACACGATCTTCTTTTTGCCGTCAATTGACTTGTGTTCATCGTCGTGACAGCGGGTGCAACCAGGCCAATTTTTGTGGCCAATGTTTTCCGGATAGCTTCTCCAGCTCGCGTTCATGTCGGGGAAGAAGTTGTCGCGGTAGATTTGCTGGACCGCCGCGATAGTGCGGGGGATGTGCGCATCGCCGGGATATTTAACATTCAGCTGGGCCGCGATCTTGTTCGTCGCCTCGTCCTCAGTCAGATATTTTTGCGCGAGGACGAATACCGCGTTGGTCTTGATCCAATGCAGGCCGGGATCAATTTCGCCAATGCTCATCGCGGTATTGACGGCATCCTCGGGCGAACGATAGCGATGCGCGGGCCGGTTGTGGCAATCAATGCAATCCATCCGGCGAATCGTGTAACCACTGATGTCGTTGGTGAATTTCGGCGAGCGATATTCGGTCACCACGCCCTGCTGGTCCGTGGATCGCACCCAGGGAATTTTTTGGCGGGCGTCATCCGTGGCAATGTATTCGATCTTGTTGGCGACGCTCATGTGCCAGTGAATGCCGCTCACCGGCCCGTGCGTGGGATCGGCGCCACCCACCTTTAAGACCAGCTTCACTTCGTGGAAGGTATTGGTTTCGTCAGTGAGGAAGTAGTCGTAGGTTTTAACCTTGTCGCCGACAAATTTTCTCGGCCAATGGCATTGTTCGCAGGTTTCCCCGGCAGGACGAAGATTTTTGATGGGGGTGGGAATTGGCCGTTGATACGTGTTGAACATAACCGAGTAAACCTGGTGGGTGCCGGAGATTTTGGCTTTAACAAACCACTCCGCGCCGGGTCCGACATGGCATTCGACGCAGG
>DASYEY010000155.1:0-13400 GCA_036498725.1 Verrucomicrobiia bacterium
ATCTCACGCTGGGCCAGACCCTCGCTTTCACCGCGAACGCCACGGACAACGATCTGCCGCTGCAAACACTCACTTATAGTTTGGGTGCGGGCGCTCCTGCCGGCGCAACGATTGATGCCATGAGTGGATTTTTCAGTTGGACGCCAACCGCCATCCAAACTCCCGGCACCAATAATATTACCGTGATCGTCACCGATAACGGCCTGCCGCCGCTCAGCAGCACGCAGGTATTTACGGTGGTCACGCACCTGCCGCCGCAAGTCATCGGCGCCAATGTCAATGGCAGCCAATTCACCATCAGTTGGCAAACCGTTTCCGGGCAGACGTATCAGGTGGAATATAAAGATGACCTGACCGCACCCACCTGGCTGCCCGCGCAGGCGGCCGTCTTGGGCGACGGCGGACGCCTGATCCTCACCAACGATGTTTCTGCCAGCACGAACCGTTTTTTCCGGCTGCGGTTGGAATGATCACAGAAACCGCGTGCAAAGCACTTGTCTTGTGCGGCGGCTTTGTTAGCGTGACGGCACGATGCCCAGCAAACGGTTTTCGCGCCTGCTCAAGATCCTCACCGGCACCAACTCCGGCGCGGAAGGTGAATTGCTCCAACTGGAAGGGCGGCTCGAGCGTTTCGTCCATTTCTGGGTGCTGGCCGTCAGCCATTTCGTCCGCAACCGCTGCCTCATCCGCGCGTCGGCGCTCGCCTACACGTCGCTGCTGGCTTTGATTCCCCTGCTCGCCGTTGTCATCAGCATCGGCAGCAGCCTGTTGAAGAACGAAGACGAAGATAAAATTTATCAAGCCATTGCCAGTATCGCCCCGGCGGCGCCACTCAGTACCGGCATCAGTTCCAATGCCGTGATCGGGGTGGCGACGAACCTGCTCGTCACCACGCCGTCCGCAACCAATGCCGCTGCGAACGTCACGAGTATCACGAACCTGTCCCCAACCCGGATCAGCACCCAAAAAGAGATCGCCAGCCAGCTGCATCAATTTGTGCAGAACACGCGCGGGGGAACAATGGGCGTGACCGGTACGGTCATTTTTATCTTCATCGCCATCGGGATGTTGAGCCGGGTCGAAGAAACGTTTAACGACATCTGGGGTGTTACCCATGGCCGCAACTGGTCGCGGCGCATCGTGCTGTATTGGGCCACCATCACGCTGGGCCCCTTGTTGCTGCTAACCGCCATCGGCCTGACCAGCACCGGGCATTTTCAGACGGTAAAAACTTATTTCCAGCAAATGCCGTGGTTCGGAAATTTCCTGTTCAGCCTGCTGCCGTTGCTGGTTTTATGGGTGGCCTTTTCCTTGATCTATCTGCTGGTGCCCAACACCAAGGTGCGCTTTTCCGCGGCGCTGGCGGGCGGCATGGCGGCCGGCACCTTGTGGCACCTGAACAACACCTTTGGTTTCCTTTACGTTTCGCGCGTGGTCACGAACAGCAAAATTTACGGCGGCATCGGCCTGATCCCGGTGTTCATGATCAGCCTGTATTTTTCCTGGGTCATCCTGCTGCTCGGCGCCCAGATCGCTTACGCCTTTCAGAACCGCGCCGTTTATCTGCAGGACAAGCTGGCCGACAACATCAACCAACGCGGGCGCGAATTCATTGCGCTGCGGCTGATGACCGCCGTGGGACAACGTTTTCAAAACGGCTTGCCGCCCATCAGCGTGGACCAGATCTCGATTGAACTCGGCGTACCCAGCCGGTTGACGCAGCAAATTTTTCACATGCTCGCGCTGGCACGGCTCGTCACGGAAGTTGGCGGCATGGAAACCGCCTATGTACCGGCCCGCGCGCTGGATACCATCAGCGCCCACGACATTTTGGAGGCGATGCGCACCAGCTCCGGCCGTGAGTTGCCGGTGGATAATCGCCCTGAACTGGCGGACATCTATGGTGAATTTACCCGCATCGAAGCCGCCGAACGCCTGGCCGCCGAAAAAATCTCCTTGCTCGCCCTCGCGCAACGCACGCCGGCACTCCCGACGTTACCAATGCCGACATCGCTTAAGTCAAAAAATTGAGGCCTGTGGCGTGCCATGAAGTTTGAGTTCCGTAAGGATGAAAGAGATTTTTAGCCACCCCAGGATTTTTGGTTGAATCAGGTGATCAATCCCATTACCAAACGAAAATTTTTGACGTAATTGGTGGCTTTGGCTGCGCTGCGGCCAAAGTCGTCGCCGAGCGTAGCGTCAGGTGACGAAAAGAAAATGTTCAATAACCAACCATACCACAAAGTGACTGCTGCGCAGTCATAATGGGTCGCAGCGCAACCCATTCCACCCATCCGGGGGGTTTAAGAGCATGCCCTAAACATGAAATCATTTCCTGGCATTATCCCGGGCGCGCGGTGACAGCGCCGGCTCAACCAGCGGTTCGCCCGCGATCAATTTTTGCGCGTTGGTGATGACGTAATCCCAATTGAACGCCGGCCCGGGATCATTCTTGTTGGTCTGAACGTGATAATGTCCCAGCACTCCTTCGTAATTTTTCAATTCGGCATCCGGTAATTTGTGTGGAATCAATTTTCCGTCTTTATCCACGGGATACTGGCACTTCAGTTTCGGGAAAATTTTGCAAACCGCTGCCGTTAACTTCACCAACGCAGCATATTGTTGCGGCGTGTAATCGTATTGCACCAGATCGTCGCCCTGGATCGTGCCGCGGATGGGTTGCGGCCGCGCCGGATGGCCGACAAAATTGCTCGTCAGGATGCCGCCGCCATTGAAGCGCTTGGGCAGGGTGAGGGTGACTTCGCCATTGGTGTCCGTATGGTACCACTGATTGAGTGGATTTTTCCCGTGCGCCGGATAGGCGCCGATATTGGCGATCTCGACCCCGATGGAACGGTCATTGGAAGTCGTCGCGTGCCAGGCCCGTTCCTTCAGATCCAGGGTTTGATAGATCGTACCGTCCACATCCAGCATAAAATGCACGCTCAAATCCCGGTCGTCCTGCAATACGAGGAAGCAGGTCCGGCTCGTGCCGGCCACGTCGAAGTGCATCACAAACTGGTCCACCACGCTTTGCAGCAACGGCAAATCCCAGCCACCGCCGCGCACGCGTTCAATTTCGTTCGTCGTCAAATTGCCTTTGCGCAGGCCGTAGCGATTGGGCGACGTCAGATTTTTATTTTCCGCGTGAGAAATATCCCAGCCCGATTTTTCAATCGGCCCGAAACGGCGTTCCACGCGGTAACCATCGTAACCGCCGGGATCCATCCACAAGACCACGCGCGTGCCTGTATGGAAAAATTGTCCAGCCACAACAATTTCATCGCCCCGGCGCGCCTCCAGTTTTCCCGACGAAAATGGACCGGCACAGCCGGCGCCCAAAAACGCCAGCGATAATGACAATACTACGGCAATTTGATTTTTCATTCCGACAATAATCCTTGTTTACGACGACCGCCAGTATCGCAACCGTCCGTGAAAAATCAAGCAGCAGACGCTGGCAAAAGGCAGGTTCGCAACAGAGCAACGGGAAATTTTCGATTTACGAATGGCGATTTACGATTTCGGAATCTGAACGTAGTGCCTAAATTTTCATTTTAGCCACAGATGGACACAGATGAAATGCCGATGGGAACGAAAATACGCTCACGCAAAAAAGGAATCGGGAAGATGGAAGTCAGGAGTCAGAATCCAGAAGATCGAACTATTGTCTAGAACGTCCAACTTAAAACTAAAAATTCAAAATTTAGAACTGGCTTGATCCGAGAATAGGATTGAAAACAAGCTTACAGTCCTTATAGCCCGGCGCCCCGCACCTAAAGCCTTTCTCGCTTATCTGTGTTTCATTTGTGCCCATCTGCGGCTAAGAACCCCGCGATGATTTGCCGCGCGATTTCAGGCAATAACTCCTTTTGATCCGAATTTCTTTCCGTGAAAATCACCAACGCAATTTTTTTGCCGTCGGCGAATTCAATCAGCGCCGCATCGTGTCGCGCGACGCTCATATAACCAGCCTTGGACCACAATTTCGCCGTGCGGGGTAAAACTTTGTCCGAGACTTTGCCAATGAACTCACGCGCTTGATAATCCTGCGAATCAGCACTCGCAAAATCACGCTTCATCAATTCCAGCATTTGGGCGCTACGCCCGGCGGAGACACAGCGACCGGCTTCAATCTCAACCAACAGCCGCGCCGCTGTGTTCGCCGTCAGAAAATTTCTTGCAGGGATGAATTGATCCACCGCCTGTTTGTCGCGGCCATACGGTCCCTCATGCCAGGTTTTGCGATTGGCGTTGAGGTCCGGATAACCGTGTCCGTGAAAATAACGGTTTACCGCATTGCGCTTTTCATGCCAGGCCGCCAATTCTGCGGGCGATAATTCCGGGCCACTCGTCGTGTCGGTTAGCACATCCAGAACATAGCCGGTCGGCTCGTTGCCAGAATCCACGATCATGTCCCGCAACGCCCGGCGCAACTCCGGCGTGTCGGAAATCTTTCCATCCGCCATCCACTGGTGCGCCGCCACCAGGTAAAATAACTTGACGACACTGGCTGGATAAGCGGGCGCATCGCCGCGATAACTTGCCCAGATGGGTTTTTTTGCCACTGACAAATCAACGAGTGTGATGGCCAGATCATCCGCTTTAAGGCCGCCGGCAGAAAAATTCTTTAACGTGGCTGCAACCGTCTCGTCCACCAGTTTTTGTAAATCCTTCATGCGCATAACTTACAAAAAGCCCTGCCCGTTTGAAACCATGAAAACGGGATAAACATTCGCCGCTTAACACATGTGAAGATGTTATTCCGGCCAATGAAACACCCTTTATTTTAAAGCATTATTATGATGTTACCATCCATCAGATACCCGTGGAATCTGATTGCAAAACGACATGGTTTTTGCTTTCATTCCGCATGGATAAATTAAGTGCGCGGATCGTTGAACTGACATTCGTTAATCCGTGGAAAATTGCCAGTTCACAAAGCGTCGGAGGTTCCAATACTCACAAAACCGTCATCGTCGAATTATTCGACGGACCGACCCATGCCTTTGGCGAAGCGGCGCCTTCCAGCCTCTATGCGGAGTCAGCCGTCAGCACGCTGGAGTTCTTGAACAAGTTGGATTTCCGCAAATTGTCTTTCGACGATGTTGCCGGCAGCATGAATTTTTTGGAGACATTGCCGGGCACTCCGTGGGCCGCAAAATGCGCCCTGAACATTGCCTTGCTGGACGGCGCCGCCAAGCGTGCCGGCAAACCACTCTATGATTATCTCGGCCTTGGCTTCCGCGAGAATCATCACATCACTTCATTCACCATCGGTATTGATTCGCCGGAAGTCGTCCGCAAAAAAGTTTTGGAAGCCGCGCCGTATCCCGTTTTGAAATTGAAAGTTGGCGTGCCCCAGGACAAGGAGATTTTTGCCGCGCTACGCTCCGTCGCACCGGAAAAGCCCGTGCGCGTGGATGCCAATGAAGGTTGGAAAACCAAGGAACACGCGTTGCAGATGATTGAATGGCTCGCGCAAATGGACAAGCAGATTCAGTTCATCGAGCAGCCGATGCCGCGCGACACCAAATTGGAAGATTGGGTCTGGCTCAAGACGCGTACGCCGATCCCAATTTTCGCCGACGAATCCTGTCATACCGTCAAGGATGTGGCGCGTTGCGCGGAAGGTTTTCACGGAGTGAACGTGAAGCTCGTCAAAACCGGCGGTGTCAGCATGGCCTTTGAAACGTTAAGCGCCGCCCGCAAGATGGGCTTGAAAACCATGCTCGGCTGTATGATTGAAACCAGCATCCAGATCAACGCCGCCGCGCATCTCGCCGAACTGACCGATTATCTTGACGTTGACGGCTGCATCCTCATCAACAACGACCCCTATCTTGGCGTCACTTTGGAAAAAGGCATTTTATCCTTCGCCCATACCAAGGAAAAATACGGGCTTATGGTTACACCCCGCTGACTTTAAACATTCAAACTTAGAAATAAAAAACGCGGACTGTTTTTCCAGTCCGCGTTTTTATTTCATTTATACAAAATCACTATTGCTTCACGGATGAGTGCTGCACCCACCAAGCCCGATCCGGGTCTTTCGCACTCGTGGTTGTTATCGGACCGTAGGTAACTCCGTTCACTGTCTTATTATCAAATCCCAGACCAGTAATATACGGGGTAGTTGCCAATATACCTTTCCATATGCGAACTTCCGCGTGGCCGTCGCCAAAAGTAAAACAATTCGACTTGCCATGATAATTGGCCGGAACATCGGGAAATAGTCCGCCTACCTGTAGATCCATTTGCATCCAGGCATCGTTCAAAGTGAACATGGATTCATCGCAAAAAATCCAACCGTTCACCGGAGGAAAGCTTGGCGGAAAATCAATTATTTTTTTGAAAAATGTCCACTCGCCGGTCGGTGCCCCACTTCCCATTGCACCCTGAATATAATCCTTAAATAAACCCGGGTGCGCGACCAGTGAATACCCCACCATATAGCCATTCATGGAAATACTGCGAATTCGGTCACCGTTTTGAGAAGGCAGATTATCACCCGGGCATTTATAAACCCGAACTTGCCCAGCAACATAAGGCGCTAAACAATTAGTGTTATAGGCATCCCAATTGATATTTCCAGGAGCAGTAGTCCAATTTTCATTGCCCCGGTTGCCGGCGCACCAACCGTCGTCGGCTCCCAGCACGGAAGCGGGTACCAGCCAGTCTTGAAAATCGCCTTCATACATTGCGCAGGCAATGCACATTTGTTTCTTATTGCTCAAGCACTGGGTTTGCAGGGCCTTTTGTTTAGCCTTCCCCAACGCGGGCAGCAACATGGCCGCCAGAATGGCGATGATGGCAATAACCACCAACAATTCAATCAAGGTGAAACCGTCACGCCGTTCTTTCCGCAATTGCAACTTTATCAAAGCGAACTCTTTCATAATGATTTTACAACTTACTGCCATTTACTTCTCTCAAAAATCTTAAATCCTGTTTCAAAGCGGCGTTGCGCGGCGAAATACTTTCACCGCGCAACGTCGTTGATCTTCAATTATGCAACAAACGATAGAACATGGTTGTGTTCGTGGTCAACGGGACGACAACCTGGAATGAACCGGTCGAACCAGTAAAGGTGCCCGCTGTATTGATATAAGGCCCCTGTACCAGCACTGAACTCTGCAGCATATAAGAACTGGTGTTGTCCGAACCATTCGGGGAGGTGAAGGTCAACACGGCATTCGTGCCCACCAGCGATACTCCGGATAAGGTGGGTGAAGGCAGCGTGCCCACCACCGTCAAGGTGGCGGAAGGCAACACAACGCCCGACGCATTGGTGACACCGACCGTGTAGGTGACTGCATCCGACGACGCAACGTTTGTGATGGTCAACGTGGCAGTGGTCGCACCGGCATAGCGAACACTATTGATCAGCGGCACGCCGTTCGTGAACCATTGATAACCAGTCGGAGCGGCCGGACCGTTAGCCGTCACCGAGAGTTGAACTGTATCGCCGGCATTTGCTGTCAGATTGGTTGGTCCGACAACCACTTCGACTTGGGCTACCGCACTGGTTACGGAACCCGCCGCGTCACTGAAGATCACGGCATAATTGGTGCCAGATTGCAGGTTAGTCACCGTCAATGTCGTGGTGAGGTTTGTAGTGCCAACATCCGTCTGCACAGCTGCCGTCGGTGCGGTGGCACTTGCCGCCTGATACCAAGTACCATTCAGCGGAGCGGTCGCATACATGGCCGATGCCAGGAAGGTGGCCGATGACCCATTGGTGACAATCACGCCCGCGGGTTGATCTATGATGTAAGGCGACAATTCAACGGCCCGGACGTTGGAGTAATACACAAACTGCGAATCGGCGTCGCCAATGGTGGCATCTGGATCCTGATAACCGATCATGATGTTACCACTAATATAAGGCGTGTTTGGCACATTGTTGCTGGCCAGCCAATGGGTGTGCCCCGAGCCATGGCCGGCATAAAACGCGGTGGTTACCGGGAAGCCATCCACTTTGAAGACCAAGTTGGTTTGACTTGTAATTTCAATGCTGACATCCACCCATTTTCCAACCGGCTCGCCACCAAGCACATTTTCCGTTTGCGTGAACGGCGGATTTTTGAAGTCATTGCGATGAGCGCTGCCTGGATCATCGGCCAAGTCACTGGTTGTAACACTGGCGGTTCCATTCATGCCCGGATTCGGCAAAGCCGGCGGCATGAAGGCATCAAAGTCCGCCGGAGTCGCCACGCCATCAGCCGCACCGAGGGTAAGCCAGATGCCATCCGAATTGATGACACCGCTCTTGCTGACCGATGGAACCACCGGCGACGTTGGGCGCCAGTTACAGTTCGTGCCGTAGTGATTGATGCCGCTGATCGCATTTTCAATTGGAATATGTCCGCCAAAGTTACCAAAAGGACCGGCCGAACCGATTGCACTTGTCCACAACGAGAGATACATGGAGAATTTCAATGCATAATTACCATAGAATTGCTTCCCGGTCGGATACATGTTGACGGCCGCAGGAAACCCACTGTTTTTGTTGACGGTCATCCGCAAAACATTCGTCCAGCCGTTCGCCAACATGGCCGGTGAAGGCGGAATGTCGATCGGCAGCGAGTAACCAAATTCAACATCAAAGTCGTTGGTGGTATCAATGCCATTGGTATAACCAGGAATTACCACCGGCAAGCTGGACGCATAGGCCGTCACGTTGGTGGTAATACTAGTTATATTGGTAGTGATGATGACACCATTCGTGACATACATGTAGTTCGTCGTATACGAGAAGGTTGAAGGAACGCCCGGGAATTGTTCGCTGGCAAACGTCAGCGTCCAATTCGTGCTGGTGTCAGCACTATTCAGGGTGTCCGACCAAAGCGCCACACCACCACCGTTACCATCACCCCCAAGGGCGTTGTCATATTCTGTCAAAGTAACGGAATTGGTGGCGGAAACAACATATACATAACCATTCGCCGCAGTAACATTGGTGCTACCGTCGAAGTTGGTCAACGTGAGGGTGATGGTTAAATTACTTGGCGCCACGTTGATATTGGCACGTTGCACGGGATTGCCAATGGCGTTCGTGACATTAACATCACCAGCATGGATTGTGATACCGGAAGAGCCATCGTTTAAGAGCGACCCGGAGAAATTTTGCGCGCCCGCTGTGTAATCTGTTCCATAGACGGCTGTGCCGATGTAATTAATGTTCGTAATAGTGTAATCCGGCACCGAAACATCGCCCCAGCGGGTGATCTTAAAGGTAACGTAATCGCCCGGCACATTACGGCTAAATGCAGTGCCAACGGGAGACAACAACAACAACTGCGGCCCAGTGTTGGCAATGACAACAGACGCAATCGCCGTTGAACCGCCCACCACATAATTTGCACCACCCGCGAGCACGAAAGTGGCCAGCAAGGCGGGACCAGAAGCCGGGGTTGCGGTTGGCGTAAGATGAACGTCCACCGACCAGTTACCCGCATGCGGCCAGGTTGCCGCCGGGAAAGTAACACTATTTGATGAAATGATCACACCATCGCCATTCGTGCCAAGATTAATCGTATAATTAGTTAGATATGCCGCCGAGCCGCTGCGACCGAATGCAACCACTGTCGGCGCTGTTAAAATGTTAGTGGTCAAACTGATGGTGATCACACCATCAACCGGGACCTTCGGGCTGCCATACCCCTGTGAAGCGGTTGGCACCGTAGCCGTAGCCGCAGCCGCCGTCGGCGGCTTAATGACAACAAATGTCCCGTTCGTGCCTGTTATGTCATTGCTGGTGATACAAGTGGTCGTAATCCCCAAAGTCCACGACCGTAATTCAACCGTATTCCCGGTGATCTGATAGACGTTATCAGCCAAATCCCAATCCACCCCACCGCGCCCGGTGTTTGCGCTCGAGGAATTTGTAATGGCAAATACCGTGCTCAAATCTGGAATGCCATTGGTCAATTTTGCAGCGATAAGAGAATTTTGGTACCCAGAAGAAACAAAATACTGGTCGTCCGGCGAAACCCGAATACCCGCGTAAGGATATTGAACCGTGCTACCCATGACCTCGCCGCGAAACGCATCGCTCGTACCGCCGGAGACAAGCCATGAGTTCCAGATCGGCACCCCCAAACCGCTCGGATCAAGAACATTGACGGTTGGGTTGGAAAGATTACCACGACCAAAACCGGTAAAGATTTTGCCGTCTGGCGCCACGTCTGATTCAACAATCAATTCAGAGATAGAGTCCAAACCAAGGTTAAATGCATAATTAGGCGCATTCGTCCACGGCAGGGGTCCCGCACCGATATCATAACGATAAACATCGTTATACATGCCCCGCTCTGTGCCCTGGCCGAGTACAATACTGGGAGCCGCCGCCTGACTTGGCACCGCCATGCCGCTGTCCGCAATCCACACCACCAAATTGCTGGTAGCCAGCGAGCCAAATACTTGCGGCGTACCAAACATATCGCCGTGAATGTTAACATTCAAAGCCGGACTGAAAATCTGATTGGAAGAAGTCAAATCCGGCGAGAACAACCACATCGCGCCATTTCCACTCCAATCATTGACCACAACACTGTTATCCGGGGCAACTCGCACTTTCCACGGGCCGGATGAGCCGGTAAAAATAGTTTGGACTGCGGTATTGGAGGCAACACAACTAAAGTCAGGATTGAGAATATAGAGCCCCTTGGTTGGATATCCGCTGGCGCTGCTGGCGGCATCATTTGCCACATAAACCCGGCCAAACAAGCTGCCGATTTTTGGATTGTGGTTAACCCCTACACCGCGCGGCGAATAAAAGTAGGAAAAATTAGTTGCGCTGCCCGCGTTGGCGGCGGTGTCCAAGCTTAGTTGTGAAGCCCGGCCATTGTTGTTTTTTGTCACCGCGATCGCATAACCCGTGTGATTCACACCCGGCGCCGCCGAGTTGGTCATATAGAAAGAGTGTTTGCCCCGGGACACAATCGAAGTTGTGGTGGCAACCCCGTTATAAACATCGTTGGTCGTGCCGTCTTCGTAGGTCACCAAGATTCCAATGGCGTTGGTGATGGGATTCGCCGTGCTACCGGTCGTGGGGTAGGTGATCGGACCTTCGTTCAAAATGAATGTCACCGCATTGCTGCTGGCGTAGTAATTTAGCGCGGAAGCATAGGGACTCGCCTGCGACTGTGATGAAGACAATAAAATTGTTGCTGTTAGGGCACAACAGAACAAGGCAATACGTTTCACATAGTGAATACTTTTCATTTTTCTCCTTCTAGCGATTGGGCTTGGCGGTATTGTCAAGACCCAGACAGACAGTTTACTCGTCCACATGATGGACCCTTTGCTTTTAAAACAAATAAATAAAAGTTGCAATAAAAATTTTAAAATATTTTGAACAAATTTGTCAAATTGCCGTCCTCTCGTTCTTATTTATGATTTTCAATCGCTTCCGCCGCTAGCGTCCCTAATTGATGGCGCAACGCGATCACGCTGCCGGCTTCGGTGGGATGATTTCGGTTGGACAGAAAAATCACAAAGGTCTTGGAAAAGGGATCAATCCAGAGCGAAGTCCCCGTCCAGCCGGTATGTCCGTAGGATCCGAGCGGGAAGAGTTTGCCGCGTGGACCGGCATAGGGAGAATCAATGTCCCAACCCAAACCGTGCAACATGGTCATGCCCGCCGGCATTTGCATGCTGGTCATCAGCTTGACCGTTTCGGGCTTGAAAATCCGCACGCCATCCAGTTCGCCAAGGTTTACCAGCATCCGCGCATAGCGCGCCAGATCGGAGGCTGTCGTGAATAACCCCGCGTGCCCAGCCACTCCGCCCATGTGGCGCGCCGTGGGATCGTGCACGATGCCACGCCATGGCTTGCCATTCACCACCTCGGTCGGGGCGATGCGGGACAGCGAAATCCCCCGTTGCAGCGGCAGAAACCCCGTATCGCGCATCTTCAACGGTTTATAGATTTCGCGTTGCACAAAATCCTGCAGCGGCATCCGACTGACGCGCTGGACGATTTCGCCGAGCATGAAAAAATTGATGTCGCTGTATTTGTAAACGGTGCCCGGCGGAGCGAATAATTTTTCCGCGCAGGCTTTTTGAATCGCCGTGTCCCAGCCGTGCCAATCCGTTTTCGTCTCAATATCCGGCGGCAAACCGGAGGTGTGCGTCAACAGTTCACGCACCGTGACCAACTCCTTGCCACCGCCGGTGAATTCAGAAATGTACGTTTGCACCGGAGCATCCAGTTTCACCTCACCGCGCTCGATCAACACCATGATCGCCGGCGTGGCCGCCACCACCTTGGTCAGTGACGCCAGGTCAAAAACCGTGTCTTCCGTCATTGGTTCGACCGCAGGCACCAGCGCGCGATTGCCGTACGCCTTGTGATACGCCACGTCATCGTGCTCCAGCCATAGCACGCCGCCGGGACATTTATGATTGGCAATAGCCAGGTTGATGGCCGCGTCCATCTCCGCCAATTTGTCTGCGCGAAAGACCGGGGGCGAAGGCTTGGGCGTCGTGCAACTGGACAGAATGAGTAAAAGGCCGGCCAATCCGACGCACCGGCTAAGAAATGTTTTGCGCATAAAACTCAAGGGTACAACAGATACGGTTTACGTAATTCACCGAACGCCGCCAGCCCCCGCTGGAATCCGGCCACGATTTTTTCCGCGGGCTCACCGCGCTCCAAAGCTTCCCGCACCGACGATGTGCCCATCACTTTGTCAAAATAGCTCGCATGCAATTCCAGCTTGTCGCCATAGGTCTGTTTCACGACTGACAAAATCGCCAGTGTGGTCGCAATGGACTGAAATTTTTCCCGGTCGGTGATGTGCAACTGGCAGCCGCCGCAGTTCGTTCCGGAAAATTTGGAGAACGTCGGTGTAAAATAAACTTCGCGGAATTTTACGCCCGGCAAATTCAAGGCGTTTAATTTTTTGGCCAGCACAAAACCGTCAATCCACGGCGCGCCGAACATTTCAAACGGCTTCGTGGTGCCGCGGCCTTCGGATAAATTGCTGCCTTCCAGGATCACCTGGCCGGGATAAACCGTTGTACTGTCCAGCGTGGGCAGGTTCGGCGACGGCAACACCCAGGGCAGCGAGGTTTGATCAAACCATTCATCGCGCGTCCAATTTTCCATCGGCACCACGGTCAATTTGCATTTCGTCTTAAGAAATTGGTCATTAAAGAGTCGCGCCAGTTCGCCCGCCGTCATGCCGTGCCGCAACGGGATGGGATACAACCCGATGAACGAGCTGTGTTTGGGATATTCCAGGATCGGGCCTTCCATGCCGAGGCCGCCAATGGGATTCGGCCGGTCCAGGACGATGAACGGAATGCCCGATTCTGCGCACGCCTGCATCGCATAAGCCATCGTGCCCATGTAGGTGTAAACGCGGGTGCCCACGTCTTGCAGGTCGAAA
>DASYEY010000156.1:0-16116 GCA_036498725.1 Verrucomicrobiia bacterium
TCACGGTGGACGTGCGCGGGGAAATTTTGGAATTGAAGAACACGATCAACACGATGGTGGATCAATTAAATGGGTTTGCGGCGGAAGTAACGCGCGTGGCGCGCGAAGTGGGTACGGAAGGCAAACTTGGTGGTCAGGCGGAAGTTCCGGGGGTGGCCGGCACGTGGAAGGATTTGACGGACAATGTTAATTCCATGGCGAACAACTTGACGACGCAGGTGCGTAACATCGCGGAAGTAACGATTGCCGTCGCCAATGGTGACTTGTCGCGCAAGATCACGGTGGACGTGCGCGGGGAAATTTTACAGCTCAAGGAAACGATCAACACGATGGTGGAACAATTACGTTCGTTTGCTTCAGAAGTGACACGCGTGGCGCGCGAAGTCGGCACGGAAGGCCGTTTGGGTGTGCAAGCCGTGGTTCCGGGCGTCGCCGGCACATGGAAAGATTTGACGGACTCGGTCAACGCGATGGGGGCGAACTTGACGGCGCAGGTGCGTAACATCGCCGAAGTGACGACCGCCGTGGCGCGCGGTGACTTGTCACGCAAGATTACGGTGGACGTGAAAGGGGAAATTCTCGAACTGAAAAACACGATCAATACGATGGTGGACCAGTTGAACGCCTTCGCCGCCGAAGTGACGCGCGTGGCGCGTGAAGTCGGTACCGAAGGCAAACTCGGCGGCCAGGCGCTGGTGCCCGGGGTGGCTGGCACCTGGAAAGATTTGACCGACTCAGTCAACGTCATGGCGAACAACCTGACGGATCAAGTTCGCGGGATCGTGCGCGTGGTGACCGCCGTGGCGAACGGAAATTTGCGCCAGAAACTGACGGTCGAAGCCAAGGGCGAAATCGCCGCGCTTGGCGACACGATCAATGACATGACGGACACACTGGCGATCTTTGCCGAACAGGTCACCAACGTCGCCCGCGAAGTGGGGGTGGAAGGCCGTTTGGGCGGCCAGGCGCACGTGCCGGGTGCAGCCGGAACCTGGAAGGATTTGACGGGTAACGTGAATCTCCTTTCCGCAACGCTCACCACCCAGGTGCGCGCGATCGCGGAAGTGGCGACGGCGGTGACGAAGGGCGATTTGACCCGTTCCATTCAAGTCGAAGCTCGCGGCGAAGTCGCCGATTTGAAAGATAATCTTAACACGATGATCTCGAATCTGCGCGTGACGACCGGAAGTAACCGGGAACAGGATTGGTTGAAGACGAACCTTGCGAAATTCACGCGCATGTTGCAAGGCCAGCGTGATTTGTTCACCGTTGGCAAGATGTTGCTCTCGGAATTGGCGCCGCTGGTTGATGCGCAACAAGGAACGATTTATCAGATGGAAACCGGCGAAGACCAGGAACCGGCCCTGCATTTGCTGGCCGCGTACGCGCCCCGGGCCGGCCAGCCTAAACAGATTCCGGTGGGGGATGGATTGGTGGGACAATGCGCGTTGGAGAAACAACGAATTTTGCTGAATGATGTGCCCCGCGATTATACGCGGGTTCATTCCAGCCTGGGCGAAGCGCCGCCGGTCAGCATCGTGGTGTTGCCGATGTTGTTTGAAGGCCAGACGAAAGCGGTGATCGAACTCGCTTCATTAAGGCCATTCAGCGTGACGCACATCACGTTTCTTGAACAATTAACGCAGTCCATCGGCGTGGTGTTGAACACGATTGAAGCGACGATGCGCACGGAAGGCTTGCTCCAGCAATCGCAGCAGCTGACGGTGGAATTGCAATCCCAGCAAAAGGAATTGCAACAGACCAATGAAGAGCTGGCGCAAAAAGCCCGGCAGCTGGCCGATCAAAATTCTGAAGTCGAACGCAAGAACCAGGAAGTGGAACAGGCGCGGCGTGCGCTCGAAGAAAAAGCCATCGAACTGGCGCTCACCTCAAAATACAAATCCGAATTTCTGGCCAACATGTCACACGAATTGCGGACACCGCTCAATTCCGTGCTGATTCTCGGCCAGCAACTGGCGGAAAACGCCAGCGGCAACTTGTCGGTGAAACAGGTTGAGTTTGCGAAAAACATCCACTCGTCCGGTTCCGACCTTTTGAATCTCATCACGGATATTCTGGATCTCTCCAAGATCGAATCGGGAACGGTCACGGTCGAGGCGGAAGAGATCAATTTCTCGTCGCTGCGTGATTCCATCGAGCGCAATTTCCGCCATGTGGCGGACGCGAAAGATTTGCCGTTCCAGGTAAACTTCGATGCCAACCTGCCGCGGGCGATGGTCACGGATCCGAAACGGCTGCAGCAGATTCTCAAGAACCTGCTTTCAAACGCGTTTAAATTCACGGCGCAAGGCCACATCCAGGTCAAAGTGGAGGTGGTAACCGACGGCTGGTCGGCCGGCCATGCCTATTTGAGCCACGCGTCCCGGGTGATTTCATTTGCGATCAACGACACCGGCATCGGCATCGCCCCGGAAAAGCAACGGTTGATCTTTGAGGCGTTTCAGCAGGCGGATGCCGGCACCAGTCGTAAATACGGCGGCACGGGTTTGGGACTGGCAATTTCGCGCGAACTCGCAAACTTGCTCGGCGGCGAAATCCGCTTGAACAGTATTCCCGGCGAAGGCAGCACCTTTACGCTTTATTTGCCGCAATCTTACCATGAACCGGACCTGAAGAGCGCCCCGGACACCGCGGTGATGCCAGCGGCGCAGCCGATCATGCGGGAAAAAGAGACGAATGTTTTGGACGATCGCGAAAATGTTCTGCCGGGTGAACAGGTATTGCTCATCGTGGAGGACGATCCGCATTACGCGCGCGTGTTGCTGGGGCTGGCGCGGGAAAAAGGTTTCAAGGGCATCGTGGCGACGCGCGGCAATGCGGCGCTGTCATTGGCGCGACAATATCAACCGACGGCGATCACCCTGGATATTTTTCTGCCAGACATGCTCGGTTGGACGGTTTTGAACAACTTGAAATTGAATCCGCTCACGCGGCATATTCCGGTGCAGATCGTGTCCGTGGAGGAAGAGCAACGGCACGGCCTGTCGCATGGCGCGTTTTCCTACATGATCAAGCCGGCGACCACCGAGGATTTAGAACAGTGTTTTGAGCGGATCAAAAATTTTGTCACCCCGCGCGTCAAGCGTTTGTTGATCGTGGAAGACGACGACATCGAACGGAAGAGCATCGTGGAGTTATTAAATCACGGTGATATTGAGATCGCCACGGCCGCATCCGGCATGGAGGCGATCAATACGCTGCTGGATCAGCCATTTGATTGTTGTGTGCTGGATCTGCGTTTGCCGGACATGTCCGGTTTCGATTTGCTGGACAAGCTGCAAGCCGAGCCCGCCTTGCGCGATATTCCCATTGTGGTCTTCACCGGCAAGCATTTGAGTGCGGAAGAAGAAAGCCAGTTGCGCACCGTGACCAAGAGCATCGTGCTGAAGGATGTTCAGTCGCCAGAACGGCTCTTTGATGAAACGGCGTTATTCCTGCATCGGGTCATAACGGACCTGCCGGAAACCAAACAAAAGATGCTGGAAAAACTGCACGCTTCGAACGAGGTGTTGCGCCGGCGGAAGGTGCTGGTGGTGGATGACGACGCGCGAAATATTTTTGCGTTGACGACGATGCTAGAAAATCAGGAGATGGAAGTGATCAGCGCCACCAACGGACGCCAGGCCATTGAGATCATCCAGAACGAACCCGACATCCAGGCGGTGCTCATGGACATTATGATGCCGGAAATGGATGGCTATCAGACGATGCGCGAGATCCGCAAGGATCCGCAGTTCGGGGCCCTGCCGATTTTGGCGCTGACGGCGAAGGCGATGAAGGGTGATCGCGAGAAATGCCTGGAAGCGGGCGCTTCGGATTATATCGCAAAGCCGGTGAACACGAATGAACTGTTATCGCTGCTGCGCGTCTGGCTTTACCGCTGATCTGATTCAAATGATAATGCTATGACTAACACGATGAGTCTTAATGAACCAATTGCGGCGACGTTGATAACCGGCAAGGTGGTCAACATTTTGCTCGTGGACGACGAGGCGCGAAATCTTGACGTGTTGGAAAGCATCCTGACCTCGCCGGCTTACCATCTGGTGCGCGCCCGGACGGCGGAAGAAGCTTTGATGGCATTGTTGGACGGGACCTTTGCGGTCATGGTGCTGGATATTCAAATGCCGGGAACAAATGGCATCGAACTCGCCCATCTTATCAAGCAACGGAAACGCACCCAGCACATCCCGATCATTTTTCTGACCGCCTATTATCAGGAGGACAAGGATGTCCTGCAGGGCTACGAAGTTGGCGCGGTGGATTATCTCACGAAGCCGGTGGATGCCCGGATTCTTAAATCCAAGATCGCTGTTTTTGTGGAGCTGTTCCAAAAAAACCAGGAGTTGACGACCTTGAACGGCGCGCTGGAAAACGAAGTTGCCCAACGGATAAAAGCGGAGCAAGCGTTGCGCCAGGCCAACGCCGAATTGGAAGACCGCGTTCAGGAACGCGCGGCAAAATTGATCCAGAGTAACGAGGATTTAAGGGCAAGTAATTTGGCGGTGCAGCAAAGCGAACAGCGGTACCGGCAGTTGATCAGCAATCTGCCCGCTGCCGTCTATACGACAGATGCGGCCGGCCGGGTAACACTGTTCAATGAAGCGGCGGCAAATTTATGGGGCGGCACGCTGGAAGTCGGCAAAGATTTGTGGGCCGGTTCGTATCGGATGTTCCGGCCCGAAGGCACGGATCTGCCGCCGGATCAATCGCCGATGACGCTCACATTGAAAACCGGCCAGGCGGTCCGCGGCCAGGAAATCATTATTGAACGACCGGACGGTTCACGCCGGAATATCCTGCCTTACCCCGATCCGATTTTGGATGTTTCGGGAAAAGTGACCGGCGCGGTCAACATGATTTTGGATATCACGGAACGGAAGCGCACCGAAGAAGCGTCGCGGCGGCTGGCCGCCATTGTTGAATCTTCCACTGAGGCGATCATCAGCAAAAATCTTAATGGCATCATCACCAGTTGGAATGCCGGGGCCGAAGAACTTTTTGGTTATCAAGCCGACGAAGTCATCGGTCAATCCATCACGGTTTTGATACCACCGGAACGTTGGGGCGAAGTGACCAGTATTTTGGAACGAATCCGGCGCGGTGAACGGATCGAGCATTACGAAACCATTCGCCGCTGCAAAGACGGGAGTTTGATGGAGGTTTTGCTCACGATCTCACCGGTCAAAGACGAGCAGGGCAAGGTTGCCGGCGTTTCAAAAATTGTTCGCGACATCACCCAGCAGAAATACGCCGAGCGGGAATTGGAACGTGTGCACCAGGAAGTCGTGGCCGCTTCACGGGCCAAGGATGATTTTCTCGCGGCCCTGTCGCATGAGTTGCGCACCCCGTTGAATCCCGTATTGCTGCTGGCCAGCGAGGCCGCAGAGAATCCGGAACTTTCGCCCGCGATCCGGGCGGACTTCACCATCATCCGCAATAATATCGAGTTGGAAGCGCGGCTGATTGACGATCTTTTGGATCTTACCCGCATCACCAAAGGCAAGCTATCGCTAAACATGGATGTGTTGGACGTGCACGCCGTTTTGTATGAAGCCATCGCCATCGTCCAACCCGAACTGGATAATAAAAAGCTCAGCCTGGCGGTTGAACTGGCCGGTGAAAATGCGGCCATGAACGGCGACGCGGTGCGCTTGCAGCAGATCTTCTGGAATGTGCTGAAGAACGCGGTGAAATTTACACCGTATGGCGGCAAAATCAGCGTCAAGACCCGCCTTCACCTCGAAGATAAAAAGATTTCCATTGAGATCAAGGACACCGGAATCGGCCTGACCGTTCTGGAGATCGGGCATATTTTCAACGCGTTCTCGCAGGGGGAACATGCCGTCGGCCAAAGCGCCCATCGTTTTGGCGGTTTGGGATTGGGGTTGACCATCTCGCGAATGCTGGTGGAACTTCATTCCGGAGCGATCCACGCCAAAAGTGATGGGCGAGGGCAGGGGGCGACTTTTATCATCGAACTGCCATTGTCCCCCACGGAAGAGAAACCCAATCATCCGACCGTTGCCGTGTCCGAACCGAAAAATGCTGCTTCCGCCGCGGCGAAGATAAAATCAAGCCGGCGAATTTTGCTGGTGGAAGACCACGAAGCCACCCGCACGGCCTTGACCTATTTACTGACCCGCCAGCAGTGCCAGGTCAGCGTCGCGGCCTCAGTGGCCGAAGCCCGGCAACTGGCGCAAAGGGAAAGTTTTGACATCGTGTTGTCGGATATTGGTTTGCCAGATGGGGATGGTTATACGTTGATGGCGGAACTGCACGCGAAGTATGGCTTGAAAGGCATCGCATTGACCGGTTATGGCATGGAACAAGATGTTGCTCGCAGCCATAGCGCCGGTTTTTTTGTGCATCTGACGAAACCGATCCGCATGGAAAGCCTGAAAAAGATTTTGCACGAGGCCCTTTGATTGATTCGGAACCTTTACGCGTGTAAAAGCGAGGTTGCGCCTGATAGCAGGGCGGAGTTGCGGTGCCGCTTAATTGTGAAACAATGGCGTGATTTATTCATTTTTTACCGTCCGGATTTTCCACTTGCTCGACCATGACATGTTGATCAAGTTTGGGCGTCAAGGCGTGGATGAAAGCATTTTGCAACAAGGTGGCAACGGCGGTCCAAACGCCAATGTTGGAATTGGCATAGGAGCCGGAGATGGGGATTTTGGTGGCGAGTTGATCGCGCGGATGATTGGTGAAAATGGCTGCGGTCCCACTGACAATCGCCTGCCAGAATATTTCCAGCACATCTTTTTTGCGCTCCTTTTCCCAGGCAAAGATCTTCAGTTCATTTAAAAAAACTTTGAAGTAACCTTCATAAGCCCCGTTATTGGAGGCGACGGAGGCGTAAATGGCGAAAAGGCCGCGTTGCACGTCAAATTTTCCATACGCCCGCATGTAGTCATTCAAGGCGGTGAGCTGCACGTTGGTCAGCCCGCAATTGATTTCATAGGTCGGCTGGGCCGTCAGCAGGTTCATTTGCAATTGCAGGTTCAATTGTCCGCCGCCCAATGTGGACCCGCTCGCGCTTAAACCCGCCGGCAGTTTTTGTTTGAGATCACGGGCATTGGTCAGGTTGGTCGCGGTGGCGGAAAGCTGGCTCAAATAAATATTCACCGGCGGCGTGGAAGACAGATCTTGAAAATGAATCTCACCATTGGAAATTTCCACCCGGTTTAGTTTGAACGGAAAAAGATCCTGCAACATTTTGCCCCAAGGCTCATCCTTGCCATTTTGCTTCTGTTGCTCGCTTGAGCCGGTCGTAAAATTTAACCGTGGCTGGCGCAAAACGGCTTGCCCGACGACCGCGCCATGAAACAATTCCCGCCATTCGATGGCGAAATCGATTTGCCGGGCCGAAAAAAAAGGAACCGGAACCTCGCCGTTTCTTTTCAAAATTTCCAGCTGGTTAATCCGGTATCCTCCCCGCCATAAGCGAAGGCTCACGTTGCCGATTTTCCCCGTATAATCATGCGCCTGCTTTAATTCATGATTCACATACGTTTTGACGGCATAGGGCAGCGCAAGGCGGACACCAGCCAGCACAATAATGACGATTAGAATCCACTTCGATGGGCGATAAATTCCACGGCAGATCGAGTGAATATCAAATTTCCGGTGCATGGATTTTGGGGTGAAACCAAGGTTGTCCGCCGGATTTGCTGCCTCGGACGTCGTAAGCCAATGCGCGCGGGAAAATGGAGGAAATTTTCCCACGCGCATCATCACTTTCGGCTGGCAGC
The DNA here is from genome assembly GCA_036498725.1 of Verrucomicrobiia bacterium. Classification (GTDB taxonomy): domain Bacteria; phylum Verrucomicrobiota; class Verrucomicrobiia; order Limisphaerales; family UBA11358; genus UBA11358. Next base: position 7,779 of record DASYEY010000156.1, read on the forward strand.
CAGAAAGGTTATTTCACGGTGATGTTATTTTTCACGTCCTGCACACCGGCAACGCCTTTGGCCACGTCAGTGGCATGGCTCTTCTGGGCGGAGGTATCAACAAAACCGCTCAGTTGAACCGTGCCCTTGAAGGTTTGCACTTTGACCTCGTCGTATTTGTACATGGTATCACTGGAGAGGGCGTCATTGACGCGCGAGGAAATGCCGTGATCGTCAATCGCTTCTCCCGTGCTTTGATGATAGCGGTCGCCGGCGCAGCCGGTCACCACGCCGAAAAGCGGCAGGGCTGCCAAGCAAAGAGCTAGCCCAAGAATTTTTACGGTGTTATTTGATTTTTTCATGATGTTATTTTGGTTGTTTGTCACGCACCAGCATTAGTAGCAAAGCGAATACCAACCAAAAAACAGTGGATTTTGAAGGAAACAAGAAGAAAACAGAGCTTTTAATGATTCAAGACTGCAATCTGCATTTTGACTTAATGCAATCTGCATGCTTGGCTTGCCCGTGGCTGCCTGGTCAATCCTTTACAACTTTGCCTTTGGGAACCGGCTCAATAACAAATCCATCAGAAGAAATGTGAACGGGAAGCTCTTGAATGTGCTTTGAAAAATCCACACTGGCCGAAACATAGGATGTTTGCTGCCCAAAATCATCACTGGTACCGGATGACCCCGTCGGTTGGGCCTGCCATGAAGAAAAACGATAATACCAAGTCTCGCCACCGGCGGCGGTTGGCTCAACCCGTGATGGTTCGCCGAAATAAAACCTCAAATTATTACGCGACATCCCCGCCATCACACTGGCATAAGCCGGCTTTGAATTACTCGCGCAGCCAGCCATTAAACATAAGCCCAACGCAGCCAGTACCGTGTATCTAATTTTCATAAACATAATGATCCAAAGCGAGCCCCTTGTTTGGCGCGTTTTATTATCGGGTCTTTGGCTGTCGGTGGCCTCGTATGGTTCGGAGGAATACCTGGCCGTTGTTCAGGCCATCAAATACGGCAGTAAATCAGTCTGGTGGGAAATCATTTTCCACTCGCCGGCTTCCTTGCGGAATATATTGGTTGCTCGAATTGAGACCGAGACTGCTTTGCCGTCCCGATCTTTATTTTCTCCCTTCTCGTAATTTTGGGTGATCGCAATATCTTGTCCCGTAAAGACCCGGATATCCACGGCCTCAACTTTCCCTCCCAACTTTAAGGCGGCGGTCATTTCCCAATCTTTTTGAATCTGGCTCCAGCCGACATGGAACTCGCCGGCCGGTCCCAGGAAGGTTATATCCTCCGCGTGCGACCAGACTTGCTTCATGGGTTCCGCGTCACCGGTGAATAATATATTTAAAGCCTGGTAAAACTGAGCCGCCGCTGCTTGAACTGAGTTATTCATAATCTGTTTCCATTTTTTGTTTTGGTTTCTTTTGCCCTATCAACAATTCAAAGCTAGGCTGCGATCACCAGAGCGTGGCCCCGAAATATAATCGTGACAATTAAATTTCATGTTCTGGCAAAATTCAAGGCGCGGTGGCCGTTGGCTCCAGCACTGTGTTCGGCACAGTGTTCTCACTTTTTGAATTTTCCAACATAAAACGGTGACTTCTTGCCGAGCTTCCAATTTCGATATGTATCAAAAATCCCGACGACCCCAAGCTGGCCGATGGCAAGCCAAACAATCAATGGAGTATAAACCGCGATCGGCATTTTAAGTCCAAGAAAAATTGCCGCTACCCCAAGGGCAAAACATAAAACTCCGCATGATGAAGCGCCCAGAGGTGACACATGATATTTGCTGCCACTTCGACGCAGTGTCTTCAAGGAATCAGGGTGGAAAATCGCCGTGTGAAAAATAAAAATGCTGCCAATTATTAAAAGCAATCCCGGCCAGAAAATGTTTATTTTGTGTGTCATTTATACGCCAATAAAATGGCTATATTGATGGCGAAAAACTGAGCCACCGCCATTGGCGTTGGCCCCGGTGATGTGCGCAAATGTCTCATATTACAAATCTCGCTTGGGCAACTTCGGTGGCTTTCGTGCTGGCCACAGCAAACAGAATAAACCAACTGCCCCAAATAAAATGATAAGAAGCAAGAGCAGCCAGTTAATGTCACCACACAAATCCAACCTAAATCCACCAACATTGCCTTTCCACCACCACTCCGAAGTCAGCGGAGGTGAACTGGCTATCCGTGCAACTAAGAACGATAAAATCGAAATGGAAAGCAGACCTATGCCAATCTGGCGTCGCTTAAAGTTCATAAATGTGCTGCCGTCTAGTCAACGATCAAAGGCTGACCACGGCTAATTCGTGACACCGACCGCAAGAGCGGAACCACAGACGCAATCGGCGTTGACTCTGGTAATGTGTCAGGCGGCGCGGTCATCTCTTAAATCATCTTGAACTCGTTTCCAGTCAATATAACTCTTGAAAATCGGCCACTGGACGATGCGAGTCCGCAAGGCATTCCGCTCCGCCACCACCCAACCCATCATCGCCGCAGCGATAGCTATCAAAGCTTGATGCAAATGATAAACCACGCCGAACCCAACAAAAAGGAAAAGCACAAGGCCCACAATCCACAACCCGCGAGCTATTGAACCTGCCCGACGAAGTCCGCCGTCCTTTTCCAGTGACTGCCAACGGCTCAATAACTGTTTTGCCTCGCTATTCATAAATGTGTAATGCCGCCTAATGACCTGAAGCTGTGCCACCGCCAAACAAAACAACAACAATTGACGATTTTTCGTGGGCCTGAAGCGATCATGGTGGTTGGCTTCAGTGATGTATTAGGCGAGCTCAATGAGTTAATGTAATCCTTACCGCTTTTGGCGGCTCTGTATTATAAACGAATCGTTGCTTGTTCAACTGGACAATCTTTAATTTGAAAATATCATGCGTTGCATATCCGTCAGAATTTGTGGTTATAAGAACTAATACGCCATTTTTTATAAACCATGTCCCACTGTATTTGTCAAAACCATTAGTGTCACCGTAGAATGACGAGTAACTTCCGTCCGCTAGAAATGTCATATGTCCCGGCACTGACTTCCAAGACATAAAGCTGCCATCAAGTCGAATAGGCACATCATACTCAGATCGATTCCACATTCCTAAAACCTGCTGGCCGAGATTTGCGTCGTGGCTTTTACAACCTGTCAGCAAGCTGGCCAAAATAAATGCTAGAATAAATCTCGTGGCGTGAAATGATGCCCGACGATCAGGAACTGAGCCGCGCCAGACTCGTGACGCGAACCGCGCAGCAGAACTTCCAACGCCAACCAGCGTTGGCTTCAGTGATGTGTTAGGCATCATGTCGTCGCTTTCGTCTTGACTACCATGCAACTCCAACCATTTGCCTCACCACCAAATAGCTCCGCCTTGGCACCAAGCGAAAGCTCAAAATCAGTAACATCCTGATAGGTCGGAATCAGGTATCGCTTGACTGTCGTCTGCCACATATCTCGCGGTTTGTAATACGAAATACAAACCTCAAGCTCGCGGCCATCAATCGCCTCGGTGAAAGCTAACGCTTGCCTCCGCTCAGGAAAAATGTGGCAAAAGTCCATCATCCGCGCCTGCGAAATGTCATCACCATTGGTGATCATCCGGCGAAAAACATCGCCACTTGCATCGCGAGGAAATTGTGATGACACGTCCATGCTGCCCATTCTGTTTCAGAGTTTTTAGACTGCGCTGGCTGCAAAAGGTTGTCCAGCGGATTTTTCGTCGGCAAGGGCTGCCAACAGATCTGTGGCCGACCAGTTGCCGAAGCTAGGCAACTGGTATTCAAGAAAGTTTTGACGTTGTGATCGGTTGACCGCGATGGTTCTTTTTTTAAATATGAGCGGCCATCGAGCGAAGCAATGCTTCGCTCGAACGTATTCACTCCATTGCTTGTGCTATTCGCTGGTTATGGTTTTATTGAGACACGCTCTAAAGTTTACCGGCTCGCTACCCCACAACTTGCCGCCAAGAGTGTGTCCCAAAGGGACCAAGGGAAATTAGCCAGCTACGTAGTGGCTGGTGACCGATAAAAGTGAAAACTCGTCCTGAAGGGACGAAGGAATGGCACAGATGAAATTATGATGTTTGTATCCCCGCCCGTCCTTTCAGGATAGAATCACATTGGGCAATAGTTACCAGCCACTGCGTAGCGGGCTAATTTCCGGAAGTACCTTCAGCACCCACACCGCCGGGCGTCGGTTTGCGTCCCTCCGACCACGCTTTTATTCAGACACGCTCCAACCCAGTCCATATATCACGGAGCCAGCAGCGGCTTGATCTCCGCTTCAAATTCGTCTTTTTCCGTCAGGCCCAAATGCTTTTTTACAATATGACCACTACGGTCAATGACAAAGGTCGTTGGAATGGCGTCAATGCCGCCAAACGCTTTCTGCACCTTGTCATCCGCCAATCCCACCGGATACTTCATGCCCAATTTTTCGGTGAATGCTTTTACCATGTCGGCGCCGCCGTCATCCACTGAAGCGCCAATCACCACCAGACCCTGCTTCTGATATTGTTTTTGCAAGGCGACGAAGCTGGGGATTTCTGCCCGGCAAGGTCCGCACCACGTCGCCCAAAAGTCCAAAATGACCACTTTCCCTTTGAAGTCGGCGGCTTGGATCGTTTTTCCATCCAAACCTTTGAGCTGCCATTCAAGTGCCGCCGCCATTTTATTAATATTAACTGGTTCGTTGCCGGCGATCGTCCGCAAAATCGTGATCAATGAAAGCAGCGCCAGCACCAAAAAAATTCTAATTTTCATATGTATTAGAGCAGCCAACCCGCGATTTTATTCCAATCTTTCTGCGAATAATAAAAGAAAAGGTTTCCGTGAATAAAACCACCGATGGTTCCTCATACGTGTGAACTATGAAATTCATCAACTTTTTCCGGACCACCATTGCCGTTTTGACCTGCGCCCTGCCTTTGGCAGTTGAAGCGGCAATTCCACCCCAAGTCGGAGACATTGCTCCTGATTTCACCCTTAAAACACTGGCTGACCAGTCCGTGCGCTTGAGCGATTATATCGCGAAAAGCGACGTCGTGCTGGTGGTTTTGCGCGGCTGGCCGGGTTATCAATGTCCATTATGCACGAAGCAGGCGCATGACTTTGTTCAAAACGCGGAAAAGTTCAAGGCTGCCAGCGTGCAAGTGGTGATGGTTTACCCCGGGCCGGCGGAGGCTTTGAAAGCACACGCCACGGAATTTTTACAGGACAAAAATTGGCCGAAGGATTTTCGGCTGGTGCTTGATCCTGATTATGCCTTCACCAAGTCTTACGGCCTCCGTTGGGATGCGAAAAATGAAACTGCCTATCCAGCAACCTTCATCATCAACCAGGAGGGAAAGGTGGTCTTCGCGCATATCAGCAAGCAACACGGTGATCGCGTCGTGGCGGAAGCCGTTCTAAAAAAATTATTAACCAGCGGCGAGCCGTTGAAGGCCAAGTGACCTTTATGGGAAGGGCAAACCATCGGCAAACTTCATAGCAAGGTCAAACTCAAGGCGTGATGACCGTTGGCTCGAGCGCGGTGTTAGGCCGCGGAATCATCATCTGTAGCAAATACATCATCGGTCGAATTGCCCGAAAGCCGAGCTGCCGCAATGACGTGGCTTGGCACATGAACCAAAAACAAACCAACGCCCGCTTGAATCTCTTCGGGAGTAAATCTCTCCGGAAAAAGATGGAGCGCAACTAAAAAGGCCGCGTCGTAATTCCAGTCGGTAAGATGAAATGCAATCTCGTCCTTGTGAAGCATCTCACTTTCCGTGGCATCCTTGCTCGAAAGTGCGGCTGTAATGGCTGACGTGATCGCTGCTGGAAAAATCGTGCCGTCCAAGGCACGCGCACGCGCACCGGCAAGCTCTCGAAAAATAGCTCCGACCTTCTCACGAACTTTGTCATGCGAATCAGACATAATGCTCAAGTGGCCTAATGAAGCTGAGCCACGGCGCGAATAACCGCAAGCGTGAATTTGCTCTGAAATGTAAAATAAACGAGCAGTCGCCGTTGGCTTCAGCGCGGTATGAGCACCCCAACCGGTTCTTTATCATATAATTGGCGGCTTCTTCTGCTCCTCGTCCAGCTCTGACACACGTTTCCAGTCAACGATTTCCCTCGTAACCGGCCACATGCGCTTTGCCGCTTGGAAATGACCAATATCTCGGAGGAAACATCCGAGCCAAAGCCCGAAATATACCCAACAGATTGCCAACGAAAACGAAGCAAACACAAACGCAGCAAGGGAACAAAAAATCGCCAAAACTGTCCACGACTTCCAACGCGCTTGCAACCATAGGCCGAGCGTAGAACCCATATCGCGGCTTCGAAGCAATGCTTTGATGTATCTATGTTGACGCTTGGTAAGTTTCATAGTGGTAAAGCGGCCTAACAATTACTAGGGATTGGGTTTGCAGCCGATCATGGTATTAAGCCGCAGATTCATGGTATTGATATAGATGTTGTGGGGGTGATGTGCAAGTCTCCTATATGCCCATTTGTCGTGCTGCCAGTATCATACGTCTTCACATAAAAGCCCTCGCAACTAACCGTCAGCCGACCTGTCCAGAACGCGCCACCAGGAATATTAAATTGGAAACTCGGATTCGAATACCAGAGCAGGTGAAGATTGTATTTTGGCCAAAGGCTGAAACGACCATCCGCCCCGGTTGTGGTTCGCGCACCTGGGACTGTCCAGTCCGTGCCAGTCCGCCCGTAGGCTTTGCAGTTTTCAAGTTCGATGCGCGCACCTTTGACTGGACGATCATTGGAATCTACGACACGCCCTTCGACTTCGGGCGATTTTATGCTGGTGTGTGGAAATGGAATAATGATGCAGCCGGTTAACAAAACGGTCAGGCCAAGAGTAAGCAGAAATAGAGGAATGCGCATGATATGGTCTAACGATCTTAAGCTGAGCCGCAGCCACCGGACAGTGACTCGGAAATGCAATGATGACAATCAAATTTCACATTTTGCCTAAATTCAAGGTGCGCGATTGTTGGCTCCAGTGATGTGTTAGGCGGCAGATTTTCGACGACAAAATAAAACATAAATTAAAACGCTGACTGTGCTCCAAAATAATATGTTCAAGATGAACACCCCACCACCGAGAGCCGGAACCAGACCAAACGGAAATATAATCAAGTCACGACCGAAATGCTCAACCCAAGATGGAACCGGCTGAAAATCACCGTCATTCCTACCTCATGCTGTGCGAACATAAACCAAGAAAGCACCGACATAAGCAGCAGCCGCACAAACTGCGATGATGCCACAAACAACTCGCTGACGTTTGGTAAGTTTCTGACGCATACAATGCCACCTAACGACCAAGAACTGAGTCGCTGACGACCTGTGATGTTGACCGCCCAGCGGAACTATCAACGCCAACCGGCGTTGGCTCCAGTGATGTGTTAGGCATCATGGCTCTCATCTGACAATCCAGTAATAGTCAAAACTCCATACCGTGGGCATCCAGCTACTCGAAAAGCTACTCGCTCGCCTTCGCGCTTGAAATAACAATCCGCTCCGCCAGCAGCCTTGAGTGCTGACTGAAGCTGTAAATGTCCAACACCTCTAAACGGCTCATAACGAACCTCTCCGTCCTGTGCCGGATAAACTCCGGCCGAAAACTGTCCCACAACCATATCGCTAAAGAAAAAAACTGGTGGTGGAGTATGCACAATGATGCCTAACGACCAAGAACTGAGCCATCGCCAAACGATGACGTTGACCGCGCAAGCGGAACTGAAGTGGCCATGGCGGTTGGCTCCAGTGATGTGTTAGACCACCCAAATCTCAGGATGAATGACAAACTCTTCATAAGGACAATCTGTGCTTTGAAATCGCAACTTCGCGCCACCGGTCAAGGTGACAGAAAACTCATGGCTCGCCTCAACTTTCCAAGCCGTGGCATCTCGACCAACGGTGCGTGGCAATGGTGTGACATCTGCCCACCACGGGTCATCTCGCTCAAATACGACGATGGACTTGCCATCCAACTCGACAACAACTCTGCCCTGACACGAAATAATATGCGTCGAATCGAACCGGAACTGCAAATCATACTGTCCGATACAAATCTGATTGAGCTGTCTGCCGACTAGCTTCTCAAGACTAAATCCTGGTGGAACTGGTCCCATACGCTTGGTGGTCTAACGACCAAGAACTGAGCCACCGCCAAATCGAAGCGTTGACCGCGCAAGCGGAACTGAAGGCGCGCTGGCGGTTGGCTCCAGTGATGTGTTTGGCTCATTGGACAATTACACAACGGACGATTCACGTCATTTTGCCCAATAAAACGAGCGATTCAAGCCAGAAAGAGCCAAA
>DASYEY010000157.1:0-12741 GCA_036498725.1 Verrucomicrobiia bacterium
CTGCCGCCGGTAAAACTATAGAGCACCGTGAAACCGCTGCCGTCCGTTTTGACCGAGAATACCGTGCCGGGGGTGCCAACGTCACTGCAACTGCTGGTGCCATAAAGCGTATTGCCCGATAAAATCAACCCGGCATACGGGTTGGCTCCGTCGGTGTCCATGAAGTTGTGCAAGGTCGTGAAATTATTGCCGTTTATTTCGACGGAAAAGAGGGTGCCGTGATTGATAAGGTCGCCGCCGCCGCCAAACGTGGTCCCATACAGGACATTACCCGATAAAACCAGCTGACAATATGGATTGCCCGCATAATACCCGCCGGGAAAACTATGCAGGGTCGTAAAGTTATTGCCATCAGTGCCAATGGCAAATATCGTGCCAGCACTGACGTAGCCGTCAATCACCGCGCTGCCGCTGCTGGTCGTTCCATACAACGTGTTGCCCGATAAAACCAATCCCGCCCCCGGATGCCCCCCTTCGCCGCCAGTGCCTGTAAAACTATGCAGGGTCGTGAAATTGTTGCCATTGGCATCCACCTTGAACACCGTGCCCAAATCCGAAATGCCGCCGGCCACCCCGTACAGCGTATTGCCCAATAAAATCAATGCACCCTTCGGATCGGAGCTGGTGCCATTGGTGAACGTGTACAGAACAGTAAAGTTCAATCCGTTCGTTTTAATGGAAAATATCGTGCCTTTGCCCGAACTGCCGCCGCTGCTGGCCGTTCCATAAAGCGTGTCGCCCGACAAAATCAATTCATTGGGATTGGCCCCGTCGCTGGCAGCCATAAAATCATGCAGAACGGTGAAACCCACTCCATTGGTTTTGATGGCATAGACCACTCCGTTGCCGTTCGTGCCGCCGGAATTTGCCGATCCGTAAAGCGTGTCGCCCGATATGACCACTCCAACATACGGAACAGAGCCGTCACTGCCGCCGGTGAAATTATGGAGGCTGGTAAACGTTTGCGCCGTCGCCCGGCCCGGCGGTATCAAGGCAAGGCAGGTTGCCAGCAACAGTAGTGGATTTTTGACGAATGTTTTCATGCGGTTGATTTTCTGGTTGTTTGTTTTCCGGTGTGTGATTTTGCCCGCATTCAGGCAGCAAGCCATCCAATGGATTAAACAGAAAAAAACGAAAATCAACCGTAACGAAGCATGTGTTCCCCGGAACACAGTAACGGAATATTCCCCTTCTGAGTACGAGCCTACCCAAAGAAACCATGATTCTGATGACTATAAGAGTATATAATCTTCCGCTGGCTTTTCAAGGAAAAACTCTTAACCGCCATCCCGGAGAATCCCAAGTATTTAATGCCGGCTCAGATCCGCACCGGAATGTTTTGCTGTCGCAAAAACTTTTTTACCTCACCGACAGTGTAGGTGCCGAAATGGAAAATACTCGCGGCGAGAACCGCGTCGGCCTGGCCCGCAAGCAGCACTTCCGCCATATGTTCCACCGTGCCGGCCCCGCCACTGGCGACGACGGGGACGCCCACGGCTTCGCTTGCCCGCCGCGTGATGACGAGATCAAACCCTTTTTTGGTGCCGTCGGCGTCAATGGAATTCAAAACGATCTCGCCCGCGCCAAGTTCAACGGCCTTTTTCACCCAATCAATCGCGTCCAGGCCGGTGTCTTTGCGCCCGCCATGTGAAAAAACCCCCCATTTGTCCGGCGCAATTTTTTTGGCGTCCACGGACACAACGATGCACTGGCTGCCGAATTTTTCCGCGCCTTGACGAATGAGTGCCGGATTGGCGAGCGCGCTGGAGTTGATGGAGATTTTATCGGCACCCGCCCGGAGCATCGTAAACATATCCTCCACGGACTTGATGCCGCCGCCGACCGTCAGCGGCATGAAACACTGATCGGCCGTACGCTCAATCACATCCACCATCGTGCCGCGTCCGTGCGCCGTCGCCGTAATATCGAAGAAAACCATTTCATCAGCGCCCTGCTCATTATAGCGAAGCGCGAGTTCCACGGGGTCGCCGACGTTCTTCAAGCCGCCTTTTTCCGCGATGCCAAATTGGACGCCGCGCGTGACCTGGCCATCATGGACATCGAGACAGGGAATGACCCGTTTTGCAATCATCCCAACATTGAAAACATCCCGGCGACGCAAGGCAACTTATTCTGCGCAAAAGAAAAGCGTCCAGTAACCCATCACGTCACAAAGTGACTGCAATGCCACCACCATGGCAGGCCAAGGCTGCCGCTTTGCCCATAATGAGTCCGACGATCCCAGGTCAAAGAAGGCGAACGCAGGCCCATTCCCCGATTCGGCGAAGCAATGTTTCACGCCACGCCGGGCGGCAAAGCAGCAACTTTGCCCTGCCATTTTTTGATGGGGCGAGAATTTCATCCGCTGGTGGCTTTGGCTGCGCTGCGGCCAAAGTCGTCGCCGAGCGTAGCGCCAGGCGACGAAAAGAAAACAGTCAGTGATCCACCGTGCCACAAAGTGACGACTGCGCAGTCATCATGGGTCGTAGCGCAACCCATTCCACCCTGCGAATGTTGAAGCGCGCCTTAAGCATCAAACGGGCGCCGGCGGCATCGTCTCCGCTTCCGCCGTCAATGCCAGGAAGATTTCTTCCAACTGGCCGGAACTGCCGCTGCGTTGCCGTAATTCTTCGTGCGTGCCGACGGCGATAAGTTTGCCGCCGTTGATGATGCCCACCCGATCTGCCATCTCCTCGGCAATGCCTAACTGATGCGTGGAGAGCAGCACCGTCATGCCAGCCAGCGAGCGCTCCTTTAAAACGTCCTTCACAATCCGGGCGTGTTGTGGATCCAGGCCGACCATCGGCTCATCAATCACGAATACTTCCGGGTCATGCAACAATGCCGCCACGATGGCCACACGCTGGCGCGTCCCATGCGAAAGCCCCTCCAGCGAACGGTCCGCAAACTCGCGCAAATGAAACCGGGTGACCAGTTCCTGCGCATTTTTTTCGATCCGGGCCGCGTCGAGCTGAAATAATTGGCCGATGAAGCGGAAAAATTCCCACGCGGTGAGTTTGTCGTAGAGAAACGGAAAATCCGGCACGTAAGCCAGCCGTTTGCGCGCCTCCAGCGGCTGGGTCTGAATATCAAACCCGCAGATCCGCGCGCGGCCGGAAGTCGGCTTGATCAAGCCGGCCAGCAGCTTGATCATCGTCGTCTTGCCGGCGGCATTCGGGCCCAGCATGGCAAAAAATTCGCCGCGCGGAATTTTCAGCGAAATCTGGTCAACGGCCGTGAGGTCGCCGAATTTCTTTACGAGCTGGTCGAGTTCGATCATGGCTTGTTCAACTCATCAATGATGGCGGTGATGTTGCCGGGCAACTGGACGCGTAATATTTCGCCCAGCGTACTGACATCCACGGCAATCGGACGGCTGAGCACGCTGGTTTCCAGCCGGTAAACCGGCACCGACTCGGTGCCGATCTTGATGCGGGTGCGCCGGGAGCTCCACTCGATTTTTTGCGCCCCCATGCCTGCGGTGAAATCCGGCAGCTCGACGATGCCCAACAGGGCGTCGGCAAAATTCCCCGCAAACGCCCGGATGAGGGCGTTGGGACTTTGCAGATCGGCAAACGCCAGGTCGCGCTCCGTGGTGCCCAGGTCACTGGTAATCTTCACATGCGCCATCTGGTTCGTCTGGAGCGAATGGATCTCCACGACCGCTAGGCGCGAAGTGATCTTCAAATTGATTTCCTGCCACTCGCGTAAACGGGTGAACATGACCCGCCCGTCAAATTTCAGCCGGTTCGTGAAATCGCCCAGCGAAACATTGCCCGCGAAATGAAGCTGATAGCCATTGCGCACCCCAAAATTATCCGGGGGCGGTTTGTTTTCGTCCAGCGTGGCCATCTGCTGGCCGACGCTGGTGGACATTTCACAATAGCCCGTGCGTTCACCGTTTTGATAAACGCTCAGCGACGAGGAATCCGGGGCGGTCAAAATCTTCCGCCAAACCAGCGTGAGCGGCACCGGTGTGTCACCGCCTTGCGAACCAAACTCCACCTGCCAGAGCAATACGTTCATCGTCACCCAGAACACAACTATCCCCACGAATGTCAGGCGCGCGATCATGCAAATCGGTTCACGGCGGCAGGTTCAATGACTGGCCCGCACGGAGCTTTCTTGGGTTCACCCCGGGATTCACGGCCTGCAACGACGCCAGGCTGACACCTTGTTTTTTGGCGATGCTCGACATCGTTTCTCCACTGAGCACGATATGCTTGCGAACCGTCGGCGGTTTGGGCGCAACGGTCTTTTTAACGGAAGTTGTGGATGCAGTCGTTTTGGCTTTTGCCGTTGCTTTTGCCGTTGATGACGATGACGTATCGGATTGCTGCGAGATGTCGTCCGGCATCGAACTGGTGGCTTGACCCTGGCCGCCGGCATTGCCACCGGCCGCCGTCTGGTTGTTTTTCAAGCTCGTGGCATAGGCCACCCAGGCATTGAGATTGCTCCTTAAATTATCCACCTGCGCCGCTAGCGCCCGGTTTTGTTCCACCAACGCATCCACCTGTTTTTGCGCGCCGGGCGTGCTGGGTAATTGCAGGACGGCGGTGGCAAGCTGTTGTTTGCAACTGTCAATCCGCTGGTTGATCAAGTCGCGGTTATTCGCCTCCGGCGACATTTTCAGATATTGCTGATAATGATAGATGGCAGCTGCGGGATCGGAAATCTTTGAGTCGAATAATTGCGCGAGCCGGTAATGGGCCTGCGCCGAATGCGGGTTGACCTCCAGCGATTGTTCAAAAGCATCCACTGCGCCCGGCCAGTCCATCTCGTTGAACCGGCTGTTGCCGAGGACGAAATGCGGCTCCTTTTCCTCATCCATCTGCCCTGAATCCACGGGCGAGCAGCCATTCACGGTCAACAAGACCGCGATGGCAGCCATCATGCCCCAAAAAATTCTTCCCCGAAACGACATGGACGGAAAATAGACGAAAGGCGCCCCGCGTGCAACGCGTGAAGTAAACGAAGCCGCTGGGAAAATTAAACCACCAAGCCACGAAGACACCGAGGGACAGGAACATCCAAACTTCAAACACTAAAAGACCTCGCTATGCAATCAATTGAAGTTTGAATATTGGTGCTTCGCTGGAGGTTGGAGCTTGGACGCTTGGGGCTTTTCTTCGCCAGGCGCCGGGTCGCTCACCCCTCAAGGTCAAGATCGGCAAAATTTCCCAACTTCATTTACTTTTATTGTGGTTCGTGGAACTATCGCGTACAGCATGCGCACAAAATTATTTCTATCAATTTTATTTTTCTGCCTCATGGGAGCCGGCGCGACGATGGCGGCTGAAACCAGGCTCGAACCCAAGCCGAATGATCCTTATTTCAATCAATTCAAGCCATTGGCCGCCCCGCTGCCGGGTAAATTGTTTTTGAAAAAAGGCGACCAGCTTGCCATCTGCGGCGACTCCATCACCGAACAGAAAAAATATTCCCGCCTCATGGAAGACTACCTGACGATGTGCACGCCGCAGTTGCAGATCAATGTGCGCCAATTCGGTTGGGGCGGCGAGCGCGCGCCCGGATTTCTTGCCCGCTTGACCAACGATTGCCTGATTTTTCATCCCACCATCGCGACGACTTGCTACGGCATGAACGATCAGGAATACCGCGCTTATGAAGACCGCATTAGCAATACATATCGTGACAGCATGACCGCCATTGTGAAGGGATTTCAATCGCACGAAATGCGGGTCGTCGTCGGCTCGCCCGGTTGCGTCGGCTACCGGCCGGGTTGGAGTCAAGGTGCGACCAGCGAGCAATTGAATGTCAATCTCTGCACACTACGGAATATCGGACTGGAAATTGCCGCGCAGAAAAAAGCCCGTTTTGCCGATGTCTTCTGGCCGATGCTCACCGCCAGTTTTGCGGCTCAACAAAAATATGGCACCAACTACGCCTTGTCCGGACCGGATGCCATCCATCCCGGTTGGGCGGGACATACGGTGATGGCGTACGCGTTTTTGAAAGCGCTCGGTCTGGATGGCAATATCGGCACTTTCACCGTGAATTTAAAGCGCAGCACCTTAAAAGTTTCCGCCGGTCACAAGGTCATTTCCGCCCATGACGGCGTATTTGAAATTGAAAGCTCCCGTTACCCATTCTGCCCGTGTGCGGAGACCTCGACCGCAGACTATCCCATTTGCGGATCGGATAATTTGGACAATAGTCAAAGCATCCGTTCCGGAATGGCGCTCGTGCCGTTCAATCAGGAATTAAATCGCCTGATGCTGGTCGTCAAAAATGGCACCGCGCCAACGTATCAAGTCACCTGGGGCAGTGACCACAAGACTTTCACGACGGAACAACTCGCCCATGGCATCAATCTCGCCGCGGAATTTCCCCATAATCCTTTTACAGAAAAATTCACGCAGGTGGACACCGCCATCGCCGCCAAACAAGCTTACGAAACCGATGAGATTAAAAATCAATTTGAAGGCCAGGGCCAGCACCTGACGCCCCCCGAGATCGCCAAACGCACCAATGACGTGGTCAAATCGGCTGAAGCCAAACGGGATGAACTGGTCGCAGCCGTGGCGGCGGCGTTCACTCCTGTGACCCACACTTTGAAGATCGAAGCGCTGTAGGGCTGCTTGGTCGAAGTGAACATCCAAATCTCAACCTCCAAAATAACCGCCGTACGTTGTTGGAGCTTGGTTATTGATGTTTCTCTGGAGCTTGGAGGTTGGTGCTTGGTACTTTTCTTCCTTTCTCATCATTTCGCCGCCTCCAAAACATTGGCAAGCAGACGTGGCTGCCGCGGGACTCTGGACACCGGTGTCTTATACCCGCTTCCCGGCCAGAACCATAAACTGCCGTCAGCGGCCAGTGAAACAACCCCATCCCATGTGTCCACGAGGCCAACCCAATCGCTATGCGTACCCAGACGGGCAGGCTGAATTCCAAACATGGTCGCCGTGTTTTTTGAATCCCATTGCCACAAAGAGCCATCCTTTTTGAGCGCAACCACTTTGCCAACATACGTTGCGGCGGTCACCCAGTCGGTCGCTTGGCCAAGTTGTAACCATTCACCTTTGACCGTTTGAAAATGGCCGGATGAATCCTTGAAGCCATTATTTAGGAGCGATTGGAAATTGCCGCCCTCATCCCAAAATCCATTCGCAATCCATAAAGTTCCATTTTCCCGGACGCGAGCCGGCCGGCCATTTCCCCCATTTCCCGTAGCAAAATTAGTATCAATATTCAGCGACGTATTGGTTCCATCTTTAAAATCAACCAACCAATCGTTGCCCTGCTTGTCTTGAGCCTCGAATCCCCATGACGAATAAGTTTTCTGCCAGTCCGAATTGGTGCCGATTTGTTCCGGCTGGTTTTTAAGCGGGCTTGGCCAACGGTCTTGCAATGCCTTGGCAGTCAGCGAACCACGATCCCATCGCCAGAGGGTACCGTCCGTTTTTAGCAACAGAAAATAACGGCTCAGGCTGGCGGCGACTTGCCGCCAATTCGTTTCGGTTCCGAAATGAACCATATCATTGGTACTGGTCCAACCCGTTTTTTTATCGGAGCTGGATACCCATAACGTGCCATCGGCTTGAATGGCCGCAATATCCAAATAGCGTGTGACATTAACCTGGCCTTCAATCCAACTAACCCGCTTCGGCGGCGTTACTGAAATCCAATTGGAGCCGGTCATGAATTGGTTGGGACCACCACTTTGGGGCAATGGATTGACCAGCGCTAGGTACAGTACTGACCAGCGGGTGGGCGACTCTATTTCATTGAAATAACTCAAATTATCGAACCAAACGCGCCCGTCAGGGAGTCTTACCGATAAATTATTCCAAAAAGTTCTCTGCAACACTGGTGGATTGGAAAGGGTAAATTTAGCCGGCCCATGCGGCGGTTCGGCGGGTTCAAATAATTCCCAGGTTCGATTATAAATCAACGCGCTGCTCGCAAACACAAAGATCAAAGCCAGTCCGACGCCGAGAAGATTGCGCCGCCAAAGCCGTTCGGTTTCGGCAAACCGATTAAAATTGCGCCACGCCAGCCAGGGAATGACGGCGGGAATGGCCAGAATGCCGATGGCAATCGGCCAGAATGCTCCCCACCATTTCGAACCCGCCAACCGCCAATCATCGGCGCTCTCGCCATGAACCGCCGTCATGAACACACAAAAGAAACAGCAGACTACGCAAATCACAATGGCGATGCTCAGGGCGTGTAAAAAGTTTTTTGCGAGCGTCGAAGCCCAAAAGCCCGCCAGCGTCAACCCAAAGGCCAGGGCCCCGAAGGCCAGCGCAAAACCCACATTATTTGTTAGAAAATGAGTAAAGCTATGAAAGCCATATTCGGCTTTGAACAAGTCCGCCGGCGCGCCAAGCATGGCCGCGATGCCCTCCATCACGAGCGGCATCATCGCCCCCAGCAATACCCCGGCGACCATCACCGGGACAAATTTTATAAGAAATTGCCACCGGCGTGAAACCGGCAAACAGAATTGTTCGTTCATGACGCCGAGCTTGCGTTCCTCCGCCACCGCCATGCAGCCGATGACCAAGGGCATGACCAGCCAGAAGATCCAGAAGAATTCTGATACTAGACCCATGAATGAATACGGTGTAAAACGCCCATGGACACAGCGCATCAGGATAACCATCAAATGCAAGACCACCAAAGCCCCGGCGCAGAACAAACTGATGCTATGCAGTTGAAATTCTTTTTTGATCAAGGTGGTCAGCGGCCGCCGGATCCGCTGTGAAACTCCATCTTTCGCCCCGGTATCCAGATAGCGCCAGGTGGAAAAAGCGATCACGCCACCCGTCCACGCCACATCCTGCGACCGATGAAACAACCGGTGCGCCAGCCAAAATCCCGCCCCGCAATAGATTATCGCCAAGCCACAAAATAGCGGAACGACAACCGCATCATCCATTCTGGCCGGAAGAAAAAAGATCGCGGCCATCATTAATCCCAGCGGGGTGAGGAAAGTGAGCCAAAATGCCGCCGAAATTTGCCGAAGCAGCAACGTTGTCCATAAGCCACCAGTCAAAGCGATAAACATGGCGGCAATGCCACCAAGCATGGCATGCCAGAAGTCCGCGCTCAGAAGCTTGGGGTTCGCCGCCCACATCAACTCTTTCGATGCGTGATGAAAAGCCACCCCGTTACTCGCAAAAAAAGCCAGCAAAACCAACCCCGCCGCTGAAAATAAACTGAGTATTTTCAGCCGCCAGATCCGGCTTCGTTCCAGCGGTTGCGACATCAGCGCGGAATAAGTTCCCAGACTGAATTCGCGTCCGAATGAGTCCACCGCCAGCAGGATCAAACTGAAAAACAAGACCACCGGCGTCCACACAAAAGAATTATCCAGATCACTGCTGGCCAGGGCAAACAGCCACGGCACCATGATCGCCAGGGCCATGACAGCCACCCAACCCGGCAGGAGCAGCCGGATTTCTTTTTTGAGGAGTGCGTTCATGCGTCCGCCTTTTTCAAGAGGTTCGAGGCCACAAAAATTTCTTCCAACGACAACGATTCACTCCGCAACTCCTCCGGCGCCATCTGCTTCAGTTTTTCCAGGATCAACTCATTGTTGCCGTTGGCGAGAATCTCCACTTCACGCCCATTTTGTTTCAGGCTCAAAGCCGCGGGTAAATCCAGCCGCGCCGGCGCTTGCGCAAAGCGCGCACGAATTTTTTTGAAGCGATCCCGGGCCGCATCGGCTTCCATCGTGAGCAGATTGCGACCTTGCTCGATGATGGTGAATTCATCAATCAACCCTTCAAACTCGGAGATTAAATGTGTGGAGACAAAAACCGTGCGCCGCTCGGGATCACCGGATTGATACGCCCCAATCACCGTCTCAATGAATTCACGCCGCACAATTGGATCCAGTCCGCTCGTTGGTTCATCAAGCACAAGCAATTCCGGTTCCGGACAGATCGCACTGATGAGCGCCAATTGCGTGCGCTGGCCCTTGGAAAGACTGGTCGTCCGCTTCGTCGCGTCCAATTGAAACCGCTTCAGCAAATCATTTTCGAGATCACGATTCCATTGCTGGCGAAACGACGCGTTATAAGCCAGCGTATCGCGCACCGTCATCCACGGATAAAACGCGACCATGTCCGGCACATACGCGAGCCGCGACTTCACCGCTACTTCATCACGTTGCGGATCCAACCCAAACACGCGGGCCGAACCCTCGCTGGGCCGCAACAGATTGAGCAGGCACTTGATCGTCGTGGTCTTGCCCGCACCGTTGCGGCCGAAAAAACCGTAGCACCGGCCCGCGCGCACCTTCAGGGACAATCCGTTGACGGCATCCGTCTTGCCATAACGTCGCGTCAGGTTATCGAGTTCAATGACGGTCGGAGTGTGGGTCATAAGCATTTCCTTTCTGGATCAATCATTGGGTTTCTTTTCATTGGCTTGGCGTTCGAAGTAATCCAGCCGTTCCTGGACCAGCGCCAAAAACTTCTCACGATCCACCTGCAGGTGGTGGGCCATGACGACCGCTTCATCAATCTCCGCCAGCAACAATTTTTGCCGGACCGGCTTGGTGAAGGGCGAATCGTTTTCCTTTAAAAAACAACCTTTGCCGGGAATCGTCTCAATGACCCCCTGACCTTCCAACTCCGCATAGGCCTTGGCGATGGTGTTACGGTTGACGCGCAATTCTTCCGCCAGCGGCCGGATGGACGGTAACGCTTCACCCGTGCGCAATGTCCCCGCCGCGGCGGCGAGACGAACCTGATCCACCAGTTGGAGATACACTGGCTTGCCGGATTTGAAATCAATTTTGAAGAGCATAGCCGTAATTAGTGTCATATGACTGTATGACAGTTAGGCGACGATGTCAATAATTATGTTGTCGTCGGTGAAATCTGGCTCTCTGCCACGACTTTTACCCGACTGGTCTTTTGTCATTATGGCGATGGTATTACTGGGTGATCTGATGCCGGACTTTGAATAGGATTTGTCAAACTGTTTACGTCATGAAGTATCAGCAAAGAATACTTGGAAAAATCAAACACATATCAGACCGCCAATCTGGGAATTGAACTGGCTAAATTGGTTAAGCAAGCATGTGGGAAAATTTAAAAAAGGCTGGAACTTTAGAGGATAACTCAGGCGGCAAGAACCGCAGTGATATTTTAAGCACTCGGCCACTGGCCTGATCCCAGTAATAAGTTCACTCTTTTAGTTTGCGTAACTGGAGTATTTTCTTACGATTGATTTGCATGTTAACGGGCAACTTCAACCGCCTCTATTCGGTGTAAATAGGGGTACATGATTAATATGACTGCCCCACCAAAACCGCCTTCGATTGCGGTCACTTTTGACAAGGCCATCAATTACGCATTTCAGCAAAACAGTATTCCCGTAATCAAAGAGCTGATTTTTTGCAATGACGAAACTGCGAAAAAGAATCTGTCGATTCGGATTACGACCGAACCATTATTTGCAGAGGAGATTCTTATTCACCTGCAGAGTCTTGAACCGTTAAAAGAATTCAGGGTTTCGCCCGTTGATTTAAAACTTAGCCATGATTTTCTGGCTGGTTTAAATGAAAAAATTTCCGGATGGCTTAAACTTGAAGTGTTTGAAGGCGATTCAGCAATCTGTTCCTGTCGAGAGGGCATTTCTGTTTTAGCGAGAAATGAATGGTGTGGATTGTCTTCTCTGCCGGAAATTCTCGCTGCATTTGTTCAGCCGAACAATCCAGCGGTAATTAAAATTTTAAGCCGGGCTTCAGCTATTCTCAAAGAATACACTGGACGCTCCGCTCTAAACGCATACCAGGACAAAAGCCGAAAACGAGCATGGGAGCAAATGGCTTCCATTTATAAATCCGTTTCCGAGCTAGGAATTCGCTACATTGTCGCACCAGCCAGCTTTGAAACCTCCGGCCAAAAAGTCCGAACTCCATCAGACATCCTGGATCAGCGTTTTGCGAACTGTCTTGATTTGTCTCTTTTATTTGCAGCGTGCTTTGAACAAGCGGGCTTGCATCCGCTCGTGTTGATGCACGAAGGCCATGCTTATGCCGGTTGTTGGATGGATGATCGTCCCGCTCCAGACGCTACGATTGATGAGCTCCAGCAAATACGAAAATTCGCAACAGATGAATTTCTGACGGTTTTTGAGGCCACTACAATAGCGACTGATCCCAATACGACCCTGAAGGATGCCGAACTATTAGCAAAACCATATCTCCAGACAGTTCTGCCATTTCGTATAGCATTGGACATCGCGTCGGCTCGAAAGACCCATATTAAACCTTTGCCGAACCTTGGTCAGGCATCTGCGGTTAACAACGCGGGAGATTCTAATATCATGATTGATGTTGGAATCGGTGATCGCGTCATCAATGAAAACAGTTCACAGAACACGCCAACTGCAAACAGAGCGGCTACACGAATTGATTTATGGAAGAGTCGACTGCTCGATTTAAGCCTACGAAATAGGCTCCTTAATTTTAAGGAAACCAAGTCCACGCTTCGAATCCTGAGCAGCAACCCCGAACATATCGAAGACGAACTTGCGGCGGAACGAGAACTGGCACTGTTGCCGAAACCCAAACTCATGGGAGGCTCTGACCCCCGCAATGAAATCACCTATACCAAGCAGCAAAAGGCAGAGGCACTTTCAGAATTTCTAAAATCAGAACTCGAGCATTCCCGGCTTCATACTAGTTTAGAGGAAGCGGAACACCCTACTCGGTGCACAGAGATTTTCCGGGCAGCTAGAAATTCAATTGAGGAAAAT
>DASYEY010000158.1:0-21114 GCA_036498725.1 Verrucomicrobiia bacterium
CCGGTTCCTGGGCGGCGAGGTTGTGCAGTTCCGTGCGATCCTTGGCGAGGTTATATAATTCCCACGGTGAGCCATGCGGACGGACCAGTTTCCAATCACCGTCAATGATGGCTTCATTTTCTTCGTGCTCACGGAACATCGGATAACTGGCCAGTTTTCCGCCGGTGAATACCGGTGCCATGCTTTGTCCTTCCAGCGGCAGGATTTTATGGCCGTTGAATTCTGTGGGATATTTTGCGCCGGCCACATCCACGCAGGTTGCCATGATGTCGATGATTTGCGCCCGTTCTTTGGTAATTATGCCCGCAGCCTTGATGCCGTCCGGCCAATGAACGATCAGTGGTGAGGAGATGCCGCCTTCATGCTCAAAGTGTTTGTAATACCGGAATGGGGTGTTTTCCAACGTGGCCCAGGATTCGCCACAGAACACAGTTGAATCTGCTGAACCCAATTCGCCTTTGCCTTTTTCCGTAGTGCCATTGGGGCCGCCTTCCAGATTGCCGCCGTTATCCGAGAGGAAAAATATGAGCGTGTTATCCATCGCACCTTGTTTTTTCAGATCGTCCACCAACCGGCCAACGCCTTGATCCATGTGATCTACACAAGCCGCATAAATGGCCATGATATGGTCAAAACGATTTTTCTGCTTTTCGTTCAAACTGTCCCAAGGAACCACATCCTTGAGGTCGGGTTGTGACTCGGGCAAGGGTGACAGCGCCCAGGCCGGATCAATGATCCCATGGGCAAGCTGCCATTGATAACGCTGCGCGCGCAGTTTATCCCAACCGGCGAGATATTTCCCCCGATATTTGGCGATGTCCGCCGCCGGTGCCTGCAGTGGGAAATGAGGTGCGTTGTAAGCCAGGTAAAGAAAGAAAGGCTTCTTCTCAGCCACCGCCTGATTGATGTATTTGATCCCGTAGTCGGTCCACACGTCGGTCGTGTACCAGTCCTTTGGCAGTGCGGGACTATCATTGGGCAGTTGTTTGCCATCCAGCCACAAACTTTTTCGCAGGGGCGGATTTCCCTGTTTATCAACCTGGGCATAGTAAAATCCGCCCTGAATTGAGGAGATGCCATGATCGAATCCGCGCATCCAGGGCGACGGCTGGTAATCCGTTCCTCCGACATGCCATTTCCCGCAGATGGCGGTGGCATAGCCGGCGCTCTTGAGCACTTCCGCCAGCGTCACGCAGTTGTCATTGAGGTGTCCTTGATAGGCCGGCAGCCCCAAATTTTCCTGCATCAAGCCAATGCCTGCCTGATGCGGATACAGGCCGGTAAGAATGGCTGCGCGCGACGGACAGCACCGGCTCATGTTGTAAAACTCGGTGAAACGAATTCCGCTCGCAGCCAGTTTGTCGAGGTTGGGCGTCTGGATTTCGCTGCCATAACAACCCAGGTCGGAATAGCCCATGTCATCCACGAGGATGACGATGATGTTGGGCTTGGTGGCAATGGGTTTTGCCGGTTCAGCCGCCGGGCTGGCGCTGGAAAATGCCAATAGCAGTGGCAGGAAGACGTGTTTGGTTGAAAATGGCCGCCGGGTTTTTTTCATGGATTATTATTCAAGGTTAATTTCAATCATCTAAAATTTTGCTCAATTATTCTGGATGCCAGTTGACCATTAATTGGGGGGGATGCTTTCTGCGTCGCCCGCAAATGGAGGCAACTCAAAACGCGGTGGCTGCTCTACGACTCTGGGATCGCGGGCACGGGTCAGTTCCCGCATCAACTGATCAGAAAGTTTCGCTTTCACCGCAGCGAATTCCGGATGGCCGGCGAGGTTGTTCACCATGTCGGGATCCTGCCGCATATCGTAAAGTTCCTCGGCGGGACGCTTGCCGAAGGCCAGGTGGTAAAACCATTGCCACTGCGGGTCAAGGCGGTGGCTGACCAGCCATGCTTTGGTCGGACTGGCGTCCATGTCCGCGAAGGCGATTTTAGTTTTGTGCTCCAGCTCGGAGTCGCTGGGCGCGTTCGTGGCCGTGACGGCTTTGGGCGCACCCATCGGCCAGCGGTCGGGTTCGAAGTTGCGGATATAGCAATAGTCGGGTGTGTGCAACGAACGCATGGGGTAGGGGAGATTGCCCGCACGGGCGTCCGCCACATGGCGCTCGCGACCGGTGATGACCCAGTCGCGCGTGGCGTCAACGATGCCATGGCGGTCCGACCGCAGGAGCGGCAGGAGGGAGCGGCCGTAAAGATTGGCTGGCGGCTTCACGCCGCCGACTTCCATGAAGGTCGGTGCAAGGTCCGGCAAGCGCACAAAGTCGTCCACAATGCGCCCGCCTTTTTCGCCGGGAACTTTGATGATCAGCGGCACGCTTACGCCCATGTCGTAGAGATTGCATTTCCCGGAAGTCACGCCGGGCATGCCGTGATCGCCGCTGATCACAATGAGCGTGCGGCCCGCTTCGCCGGTTTCCTCGAGGCGCTGCAGCAACACGCCGACATAGGCGTCCACGGCTTCGCATTCGCCCAGATAATCCGCCACATCCTCGCGCACTTCGGGCACATCCGGGAGAAACTTCGGCAGCTTGCCCTTTAACGAATCGGGGTCAATGCCCCAAAGTAATTTGCCCGAGCCTTTCACCCATTCCCGATGGGTGGTAGTCGGGCCGAAATAATAATGCCACGGCTGGCCTTTCACCCGCGCGGCGAGAAAATCGTCAAAATTCCCGCGCACTTGATCCAGAATTTTCGCCCGCGCGTCAGCGACGCTCAGGCCGCTTTGAACCATCGGCACCGCGTGTTGGGAGAAATGCTGCGGGAAATTACCGTGCTTTTCATAAGCGTATCTCTGTCCGCCGAACGGCGCGTCCTTGGGCATGCCGGGGCTCCACACTTTATAGCTCTTGCCGATGCTGTAACCGGCGTCGTGGAGCAGGAGGGGGTAGGTCGGGATGGCGGAATCCCACACCGCACCTTCGAGGATGGCGCCGCGATCGCAATTAAAAAAATAGCGGCCCGAGAACAGCGAACTGCGGCAGGGCGTGCAACTTGGCGCATTCACGAACGCATTGCGAAACAGCACGCCCGCCCTGGCGACGCGGTCCACGTTCGGTGTTTGCACGACATCGTTCAACGTGGGGCGCGCCAATCCGTTGGCGTCCCGGTCCAAACCTCGATAACAACTGGCATAGCGGCCCCAATCGTCGCTGAAGATAAAAAGAATGTTCCAGCGCGGCGCAGTCTCTGCGGCAAACGGCTGCGTTTGATTGCTGGCGTTAGTTTGTGGATCGCGATTATCGGCGGCGATGAGGAGACCGGATGATGTCAGCAGCAGGGCAAAGATACGGCACGTTAATCTCATGGGTTTCGCTTCATAGGACGAAATTCACCGGCTTTGAGTTTCAATCGTTTTTTACCGGCTGCCCAGCGGCAGGCGGAACGTGACCACGGTGCCTTCGCCCGGAGCGCTTTGCCATTCCACCCGTCCGCCGATTTGTTCCAGCCGTTGGCGCATGTTGTTCAGGCCATTGCCATGCCGTCGGGCGGCCTCATCCGGCGTGCCTAGTCCATGGCCGTCATCTTTGATAAAAATGGTGATGGCATGGCCATCGGCCACAACGCGCACCCAGACGTGGGAGGCGCCGGAGTGGCGGACGACATTATTGAGCGCTTCCTTGAAGGCGAGAAATAGATGATGCCGGGTTTCGGTTGAAAGGCTTTGGCCGTCGGGCAGGAAATCCGGGATATCCAACTGGCAGCGCAACGAGGTGGGCCGGAAAAATTCCTCGGCGAAGTAGCCGAGATAATTGATCAGTTCGAGCAGGGAATCATTTTTCGGATTCACCGCCCAGACGATCTCGTCCAACGCCGTGACCATTTCCCGGGCGCGCGAGCGGACTTGTTGCACAAGTTCCTTGGCCTCGGCGGGCGGGGTTTGGTCACGATTGGCCAGCGCGCTCAACATGCTGATCTGGGTCAGGCTGGTGCCGAGATCGTCATGCAAATCCTGCGCGATGCGTGTGCGTTCGCGTTCCATTTCACGTTGTCGTTCCACCTGTTCCAGTTTGCGGCGATAACGGCGGCGTTGTCCCAGCGCAACCACGATGGCCAGTACGGTGAGCACCGCCAGGGCAATGCCGGCTTTGAACCAGCGCGTTTCCCAATAGAAAGGGCGCACGTTGAAGACCAGCGTGTCACCGGTTCCATTCCAGATGCCGTCATTGTTGCAGGCGAACACTTGAAACCGGTAATGGCCGGGCAGTAAAGGTCCATAACCGATCAGCCGCTGGCTGCCGGGATTCTGCCAGTCGCTATCCACACCTTCGAGTTTCACCCGGAAACGCACACCATCCGGCGCCGCAAAACTTAAGCCGGTGAAACGAAATTGCACATAGTGCCGTCCCGGTTCGATGTCCAATACGGGCACGGTATTTGTCGGCGTGCGCACCAGATGACGCGGTTGGCCATCCACCAGCATCTCCTCGATGATGGCCGTGGGCGGAACGCGATTGACGACAAATTCACGCGGGTTGACGCTGACCACTCCATTGGCGGTGGAAAAATAAAGCTGGCCATCATTGGCGCGCCAGCAGGCGGGTTGAAAACCACTGGAACATTCCAGTGACGGCAGGCCATCGAAATGTCCGTAGACCCGGCAGGAAACGGCGTCAGCGTATCCGGCCCCCACTGCTGCCAGGTCCGTTTTGCGGGCGCGAAAAATGCCAGCATAAGTTCCTGCCCAAAGATAGCCATCCTGACTGTCGAGTAGTTGTGAAATATTGTTGTCCGGCAAACCGTTTGTTTTCTGGCAGCGGGTGAATTTCCCATCGTAAAAGCGCAACAGCCCGCCGCCGAGGGTGCCAATCCATACAACCCCGTTCGTATCCGGCAGCACGGCGCAGAATCGCACGGAAGCCCATTCTTTGGGCGGCGAAAAGCGGGTGAATTGGCCTTGATATAATTTCCACAGGTCACCCGGACCGGTGACGATCCAAAAGGCGCCGGCGGCATCTTCTGCCATGGCGCCGATCGCGTGGTTGTCCACGAAACCATCATCGCTGCCATAGGTTTTGATCTGTCCTTGATCCAGGCAGAGCAGATTGACCAGCCCGCCCACCCACAAGCGTCCTTCATGATCGCCAAAGAGCACGCGGATCGTGCTCCAAGGTAGCGTCAACCGCGTGGTTTTTTTGCCATCCAACCGCATGAGACCTTGATTGATGGTGCCAACCCAAAGGCCACCGTCATTCGCTGGGAAGACGGTGACGTTTTCCACCGGCGTACCTTTGGGCAATGGCAATGGCACCGCTTGGAAACGGCCATCATGCCAGCGCGCGAGACCGCCGGCCAACGTACCAGCCCACAAGTCGCCTTCTGCATCCACACAAACCGAGCGGGTCACCTTGCCGGGCAAACCGGCAGCGGGACCCAGCCCATGAAACAAACTTTCACGGATACGGGCGATGCCATTGCCGGCGGTACCCACCCAAATATCGCCTTCTGCATCTTGAAACCAGCGGGTGATCAGGTCGCTGGGCAGCCCGTTGGTTTCCGACAGCAGATGAACGACTCCGTTGGTCTTGACGTGCCATAAACCCTGGCCATAACTGACCAGCCAGGCATTGCCTTGCATATCACCGTG
Source organism: Verrucomicrobiia bacterium (assembly GCA_036498725.1). Classification (GTDB taxonomy): domain Bacteria; phylum Verrucomicrobiota; class Verrucomicrobiia; order Limisphaerales; family UBA11358; genus UBA11358. The sequence continues at coordinate 5,597 of DASYEY010000158.1, forward strand.
CAGGCCGAATTCTACCGTCGTATCTGGCTGGAAGTTTTGAGGATCAGCTTCCGTCACCCAATGTCCGTCCAGATATTTGCGCAGGCGATTTTTTTCCAAAACCCAGAGTCCGCCATCGCCGCTGAAACTCATGGCCAGAACATCCACCGGTGGTGGGCCATTGGCGGGCGTATGTTCTGCAAATTGCTTTCCATCCCACGTCATCAACCGGTGGGCGGTGGCGATCCAAAGTTGGTGACGCTTGTCCGTGGCCAGCGCCGTTACCGTGGCTCCGTCCAAGCCGGGCGCATTGGTCACAAATTCAAAATGGTTCCGTGTGAAGCGGGCCAACTCCTGGTTGGTGGTGGTAAACCAGACGACATCCTCCTGGCCCAGAGTAAACGTATCCGGGTCCGGCTCCATCAGGGCGGGAGGATTGAGTACTTCTCCTTGGTCGTGACCATTGGCCAGATTCAACCGGGCCAGATAGGAATATTCACTCGTGAAGAGGGCCTGGTTGGAACTGAGGGTCAGGATATGGACTGCCCGCATGCGCGGCGCGACGCGCGGGCTGCGGATTAGATGAAATTCTCCATGGTCAAAGATGGTGACGGATTCATTGCCCATGATGATCCACAGGCGCCCGGTCTCATCCACATTGAGATGTTCCACCTGCACATCCTGTAACTCACGGGTGTTTTCGGGATTGAAATTCACGAACCGCACGCCATCAAACCGTGACAGTCCGCCGTAGCGCGTGCCGATCCAGAGATAACCATCGGGTGTTTGCCGGATGCTGGAGACCCAGTTTTCCGGCAAACCGTTATCCGTTTGCCAAACGTGGATCAGATAATTTGGAGTGTTTTCCGGCTGAGGCATTTCCGCGCGGGCGGACAGGAGCAGGCTCGCAAGTAAAATTCCAACGATATGAATGCGATTTATTAGCACGGCTGAAAGCTGTGCTTCACAATTAACCGCATCCGAGTTTGGGGGCAACGAATCTTTTTTAAATTCGAGGCCCTTTCAATTTTCGATTTGCGATTGTGGATTTACGATTTGCGCGCGTCCCCGTTTTAAGAGTTCAGGTTTCAGGTTCTCCTTCGCGTACCTTCGCATTCTTCGCGCGACTCAACCTGCAACCTGCAACCTCAATCCTCAATCCTCAATCCTCAATCCTCAATCCGGCGGGGCGGCATCATCGCTTTGGACGATTTTCAAGCGGGCGGCTTTTGTTAGTTTAAAACCCAATACACCTTTGTTTGACGCTAAACGTGCACGAATCATTTGAGAAACTGTCGTTAAAACCCTTTAACCCTAAAATAAATCAATCAGGCTCTATGAACCCACTCCGCTCATTTTTTAAGATCTCCCGGGGCTTTGCCGCGCTTGCGCTCGCATCCAGTTTTTTAACGCCCCCGACACACGCAGCGAACCGGACTTGGAGCGGTGGCGGCGCTGACAATAATTGGAGCACCGCACTCAACTGGGGCGGCACGGCTCCTGTGAACAATGACAATCTGATTTTCAACGGTACTACGCAGCAGAATAACACGAATAATATCGCCAGCCTGGCGGTTGGTTTTATCAATTTCAACAACAACGGATTTGTCCTCAACGGCAACGCGCTTACCATGGCCGGCAGCACGTCGGCCTTCTTCACCAACGCCGCCGGCGTCAATATCATCGCCAATCCGCTGAGCCTGGGCGCGCCTGGTGGTAGATACTTTTGCATTGCGCCCGGCTCCGAATTGCGTTTGATGGGCACGGTGACCAATACGGCTGCCAGCGGTACGTCCGTTGGCTGGTTGAACCTGACCAACGGCGGCACGGTGCGCATTATGAACAGCGCCAAAAGCACGCGCGGCATGGATTTATTTCAAGGCACGGTGATTGTGGATGGCAGCGCTGCCTTGGCGGACTGCGGCAATGATGGTTTTCGCCTGAAGCCGCCGACCGGATCAACCATCGCGGTGCAGATCACGAACAACGGAACCATCCGTATTGGCGGCGGCGGCAATTTTCGCATGGGACATAATGGAACTGGCATCGGTGGCATTGCCGGCTCCGGTAGTTTAAGCCGGGTGGACCTGAGTTCCGGCACGTTGGAACTGTATGGCGCAGCCGTCAGCGTCTATGTCGGCGACCTCGTTTCCGGCGCCACCAGCGTTTTCAATCAGAACGGCGGCTTGGTTTGGGGTAGCGCGGGCGCGGGCAACGCGATCGTGCTGGGCAATTCAGCGGGTGCCGACGGCACTTACAATCTTAATGGCGGTGTGTTGTGGATCGGACAAGTCAAGCAGGGTAATGCCAGCGCGGCCAACGCGACTTTTAATTTCAACGGTGGCACGCTCAAGCCATCTGCCAGTTCCACGACCTTTTTTCAGGGCTTGCTTGCCGCCAACATCCTTGGTGGCGGCGCGATCGTTGACACCACCAACCTCAACATCACCATCGGCCAGTCTTTTGCCGGCAGCGGCGGTCTGACGAAACTTGGTTCCGGCGTCTTGACGTTGGCCGGCTCCAGTTCTTATACCGGTGCAACCGTGGTCAGCAGCGGCGCGCTGGTGTTGGCACCCGGTGCGCTGAACGGTGGCGGTGCGCTGACGGTGGCGGACGGCGCCACTCTGAACCTCACCAATACGGGCGGGTCGTTGTCAGTTTCTACGTTGACGCTGGGATCGGCAGCCGCCAGCTCATTACAATTTAATTTTCCCAGTGGCAATCCTGGTTCCGCCGCCATCATGGCGGGAACAATGACGGCCGGTGGTTCAGTGGCCGTCACGATCACCGGCACCGGCTTAACGACGGGAACATTTCCGTTGATCAGTTTCACCAGCGGCAGCGGCCTCGCCAATTTCCACCTGGTATCGGTGCCGCCGGGGGTTTCCGCCACGTTAGTGGCGACCGCTTCCAGCCTGTCATTGAATATCACCAGCGTCGGCAAATCATTGGCGTGGTCCGGGGCGGCGAATGCCAACTGGGACACCACCACCGTCAATTGGAACGATCTGGGCAATGGCAACACTCCCACGACTTATTCGCAACCCGGCGGCTTCGGTGATTTTGTGACGTTTGATGATTCAGCGATCGGCAATCCCAATGTAAATCTTATTCAGGCGGTTTCACCGGTGGCCATGACGATGAATAACAGTAGCTATCCCTATACATTCACCGGCCCCGGCAAAATCACCGGTATCGGCAGCGTGACCATCAATGGTTACCAGTCAGTGACCTTCGGGACGGTAAACGATTACTCCGGCGGCACCACGTTCAATGCCGGCCCGGTTTATCTGGGCGCGGACCAAGCATTGGGCACCGGCCCGGCGACACTCAATTCCGGCGGATTCTCCAGCGACAGTACGACCGCCCGTACTGTGTCGAATGTAGTTGTGCAAAATGCTGATCTTGGCGTCATTCTGGGTGACACCGTGAATACGGGTACGCTCACTTTGGCTGGTGGCCTTGACCTCGGCAACGGCGCGACGCGGACTTTGGATTTCAACAGCGACATTATCATTTCCGGCACGCTGACCAATGGCGGCATTGCGACCAAGACCGGTCCCGGCGCGATGATCATCAAAGGTAACGCCGTCCAGAACGCGCTGGCTTCCCAGTTGCAGGGCGATGTTATTGTGGATGGCGGGGCCTTCACGAGCGCCAACGGCTGGCGCCTTGAAAATTCATTCTCCGGTTCCACCATCCGCCTCGCGGTCACCAACGGCGGCGTGGTCAACGTGGCTGTTGGCGGCAATACCGGCAACTTGCGCGTCGGCCTGACGGGCGGCGATAACGGGGCCAATAATATCGTGGATATCGCCGGCACGCTGAATCTGGCGCCGACCACCGCCGCAGTAAATGGCAACAACGCCGTTGGCCTCGGCCAGTCTGGGGCGAATGATATCTTATATCTGCGCAGCGGCGGTCTGCTGATCACGCGCTCTATTTTCGGCAGCACACCGGGCAACGCGGAAGCGCACTTCATGGGCGGCACAATCCGCGCCATCGCCAATGACACCGGATTCATCACGGGCCTGACCAATGCCTACATGGAAAACGGCGGATTGACGGTGGACACCACGAATTTCAACGTCACCATCAGTCAAGCGTTACTCGCCTCGGGCACCGGCGGCTTGACGAAGATCGGCACCGGCACCCTGACGTTGGCGGGAACCAACACCTACACCGGCCCGACCCTCGTAAGCGCTGGTAAACTCGTGCTGGCGCCGGCGCACGCCGCGACCGGTGGCATCACGGTGAATGCCAATTCGACCCTGGCGTTCCTGCAATCATCGGCGCCCGCCACGGTCAACGTGCCGAGCGTCACCATCGGCGGCGGCACAAACTCCGCGTTGGAGATCCAGATGTCCGTGACGAATGCGCCGACGGCCGTCATCACGAACCTGGTTTTGAACGGTCCAACGGCGGTGAATGTTTCCGGCGCTTTCGGCATCGGACAATTTCCCTTGTTCGGCTATGGTACCATCAGCGGTTCTGGTGGCTTGACGCTTGGCAGTGTTCCGCTGGGAACCATCGGCACCTTGACCACCAACACGGTGAACAAGACGATTGATCTCGTGGTTAGCGCCATTGCGCAAGTGGTTTGGACTGGCAACCTCAATGGCAACTGGGATCTCGTCACGACCAATTGGACGGTGTCGGGCACACCCACCGCGTATGCCCAAAGCGCGAATGTGCTTTTTGATGATTCCGCAAGCAATGCAACGGTAAGTCTCACCACGGCGTTGACCCCGGGCACGATGCTCATAAGTAACACCACGTTAAGTTACACCTTCGCGGGTTCCGGCAGCCTCGGTGGCAGCATGGCTTTGGTGAAAGATGGCACGAACGTGGTGGCGTTGAACACGGCGAACAGTTATTCGGGTGCGACCACCCTGAAGGCCGGGCGGTTGAATCTGGGTAACGCGACGGCGTTGGGCTCGGGCACCGGCACGGTCACCATCCAAAACGGCGCTACTTTGAACCTCAACGGCAACGCGGTCAGCGCATCTGCCTTGCAACCGGTGGTGGTCAGCGGCGCTGGTGCCATCGGTACTGGTGCCATCGTCAACTCCGGCGCCGATCAGGCGAATGCCCTGCGCAACGTGACGCTGAGTGGCGACACGGTGATCGGTGGGGTGGGGCAGATTGGATTGCGTACTTCCGCCGATACGGATCCGGGTCTGGTAGCCAATGGCCATAAACTCATAAAGACTGGCAGCAATACATGGAATCTTAATGGCGGTCAGACTGTTGCCGGATTGACCAATGTCTGGTTCACGGACATTGGCAACATTGACATCCAGCAGGGCACTCTTGGCTTCGAGCGCCGGGCCGCGCTGGGAAATCCAACTAATACCATCACGATTGAGGCGGGCGCAACCTTGAGCGTGTTCAGCCTTAATTCAACGTTGCCGGTTCCGACCAATCAACTGGTAATGACGAATGGTACGTTGCTCGGTACTGGTGCGGTGGGCGACATCAATACGTTCGGCGGTCAGATTACACTCAATGGCAGCAGCAACGCCGTCAATGTGACGCAATGGGTGAATACGACCGGCCAAACTTCGCTGAATCTTAATGGCCCGATTGTGGGCTCAGGCGGCGTGCAATTCTCGGCCAGCAACACGGTGATTCAACTGGCGGGAAATAACACTTACGCCGGCAACACCGTAGTGGCCAGCGGCACCTTGAGTCTGACGGCCAATAATGCGCTGGCGGGCTCGGCGAATGTAACCATCGCCTCTAATGCCACCCTCGACGTTTCCAGCATTACTCCGTGGACTCTGGGCGCGAGCCAGACTTTGGGTGGCGCGGGCACGGTCAACGGCAGTCTTCTGGCCAATGGCACGGTTGCTCCCGGTCTGCCCATCGGCACGCTTACCGTCAACGGCAATTTGACGGTAGCCGGTAATGTGGCAGTGGATGTAGATAAATCGCTCGCCCAATCCAATGACACCGTGGTCGTGAACGGTACGTTGAATAACACTGGCGCAGGCACCATGACCATCGTCAATAGCGGCACAACCGCCTTGGTCGTCGGCGACAAATTCACGTTGTTCAACCAACCGGTCAGTGGCGGTGCGACCCTGACCATCACCGGTGCCGGCGCGACCTGGACGAATACTCTGGCGGTGGACGGTAGCGTCACGGTGCTGACCGTCACCCCGGCCGGGCCGACTTCGCCCGAACCCATCACGGTTTCGACGACGGGCGGCAGTTTAAATTTGCAATGGCCGACGATTGGCTGGCAATTGCAGGTGCAAACCAATTCGTTGACAACGGGTTTGAGCACCAACTGGTCCAATTGGCCGGGTTCCAAAACGACGAATGCCGTGAGCATCCCGGTGGTGCCGGGTAATCCGAGCGTGTTTTTCCGGCTGATTTCCCAGTAAGTTTTCGGGGTGAATGGGTGGGATAATGGGTGAAAGGAGTGCAGCCGATGGCGGCTGCACTCCTTATTATATAGGACGAGAAAACATTAAACATTTAAAATTCAACTCTGAACATTGAAGGATGTGGGGCATGTTCGTTGGGCGTTCGATGTTGAATGTTGAATGTTCGCAGAATAATCAAATAAAAAGCAAATGAAGCAAAAATGGTTTCAGGTCATCTCGGCAAGTGTCGTCACTTTGTTATTATCCAGCGCCTCGCTTTACGCTGCGCCGCGTCCCAACATCGTGCTGATCCTGGCAGACGATCTCGGTTACTCTGACATTGGCTGTTTTGGTTCGGAGATTGCGACGCCTAACATTGATCAACTGGCCAAGGACGGCGTAGCCCTGACCCAGTTCTACAATCAGGCGCGTTGCTGCCCGACCCGCGCGGCGTTGTTGACCGGCCGTTACCCTCATCAGGTGGGCATTGGCGACATGATCGATGCTTACGCGGCGGCCGCCCGCGACGCCGCCAATAGTCCCGCCTATCAAGATCATTTGAGCACCAACAGTCCGACGATGGCCGAAGTGCTGCGCACTGCCGGTTACCACACGATGATGGCCGGAAAATGGCATCTGGGCAAACGCCCCGAGGAATGGCCGGTTCACCGCGGTTTTGATCGTTCCTTTGTGCAGATTGACGGCGCGATGAATTATTTTGGCGGCGACTCCAAGGATGGCCCGCGCGCGCGCATGGCGATTGACGATCAACCGTACACGCCGCCGCATGACGGATTTTATTCCACCGACGCTTTCACCGATCACGCGATTGGATTTCTGGATGAATCGGCCAAGGGCACCAATGCCAAGCCATTTTTCCTCTACCTGGCTTACAACGCTTCGCATTGGCCGCTGCAGGCGCCCAAGGAGGACATCGCAAAATATCAGGGCAAATATGATGCGGGCTGGCAGGCAATCCGTGAGGCACGGCTGAAGAAAATGATCCAATTAGGCATTGTCCCCGCCGGGCAAACGATGGCGCCAATGGACCGGGGCAATAATCAACCGTGGGATAAATTGACGGAGGCGCAGCGTCAACAATGGGCGCGGCGCATGGAAGTCTATGCCGCCCAAACCGAGCACATGGACCGGGACGTTGGGCGGTTGTTGGCTGAAATCCAACGGCTGGGCGTGGCGTCCAACACATTAGTTCTCTTTTTATCCGACAATGGCGGCGCGGCCGAAGATCCGAACGGCGGCGATAAGTCGGTACCCATCGGTGACCGCGATTCGTTTCGCGGTTACGCACGGCCTTGGGCGACGGTGAGCAATACGCCGTGGCGGCGGCACAAGGTCACGGCCTATGAAGGGGGCATCAGCACACCGTTGATCGCGCATTGGCCGGCGGAAATTCCTGCGGCGAAAAACGGAACCCTCGTGCGCGAGCCGGCGCACGTCACCGATTTATTGCCGACGTTCATGGCCCTGGCGGGCGCGGCATATCCCACCGCCTCCGGCATCAAGCCGGAAGGCGAAAATATTTTGCCCATGTTGAAGGGCGGACACGGCGACGCTGACCGGACATTTTGTTGGGAACACGAAGGCTATCGGGCGATCCGGCAAGGCAAATGGAAACTGGTCTCTGCCGCCGGCAAGGAAAGCCACTGGGAACTTTATGATCTGGAAACCGATCGCACAGAAGCGCATGACTTGGCAGGTGAACATCCCGATCTCGTGCGCGATTTGACTGCAGAATACAATGGTTGGGCAGCCCGTTGCGGCGTGATTGACCATAACACCTTGCTGAAGAAGCCGCGTCACGCTGGCGCCGATGAGGACAATTGAGTCCAAGGACGGGATACGCACTAATATCGAACTCTTCACAGCTATCATATCACTCGTCACACATCACTTATCACTGATTTAATATGAAAATGTCATTCAATTTGCCGGTCTTACTGGCGGGTTTGGTTTTGGGCGGGGCGATTTACGGCCGCGCGGCGGCACCCAATTTTATTGTCATCCTCTCCGACGATCAGGGGTGGGGTACAACCTCTATCATGATGGATCCGTTGGTGCCGGAATCCAAAAGTGATTTTTTTAAAACACCGAACCTTGAGCGGATGGCGTCAACCGGGATGAGATTCTGTGAGGCGTATGCGTCACACTGCAATTGTTCCCCCAGCCGCGCGGCGTTACAGACTGGCCGCTCGCCAGCGGCGTTGCACATCACCGATATCATCGAGCGCAACTCTGGCGAAGATTACGAAGGCCATTTGTTGATTCCACCGCAACACCTCACCGCGCTGGGTACCAATGATCTTACCATCCCCCAATTATTGAAAGCCGCGAATCCTGCCTATCGCGCTGCGCTTTTTGGCAAGTGGCATCTGGCGGGCGGCGGACCGCAAAATTATGGCTATGATGTTTCCGATGGACCCACCGGCAACGCCGCCGGTGACCGCAAAATCAATTTGCCCGATGATCCCAAGCAGATCTTTGGCATCACCCGGCGGTCAATCGCGTTCATGCAGGAACAAGTGAAGACTGGCCATCCATTCTACCTTCAGGTTTCGCATTACGCCACGCATACCGCCAACCAATCACGGCCCGCCACGCGGCAACAATTTCGCGACCTGCCCAAAGGGGCGCGGCATGACAACGTGCCTTATGGGGCGATGCTGTTCGATTTGGACGCGGGCATCGGTCAATTACTGGATGCGGTTAAAGCTGCTGGCATCGCCGACAACACCTACATCATCTACACGTCGGACAACGGCAGCATTCCCACCAAAGATCCGGGGAATATCAACGGCCCCGTTCGCGGTTATAAAGCCACCGTGTGGGAAGGCGGCATTCGCGTGCCATTCATAGTTGAGGGTCCCGGCATCAAAGCCGGTGCGGTCAGCCGCACGCCTGTCGTTGGTTATGATATTTTACCGACCATCTGCGATTTGGCCGGCGTGAAAACCTGGCCGAAAGCCGTCGAAGGTGGTTCGCTGAAACCGGTATTGTTGTCTGATGGAAAAGCGGCGGTGTCACGCCCAAATGACTTTCTTGTTTTCCATTGGCCGCATTATCAAAATGCAAAGCACAGCACCCCGGACACGACCTTGCTGGCTGATGGCTGGAAACTGCATTACTGGTGGGAGACCGGCCAGACGCAATTGTTCCATCTCGACCAGGATTTAGGCGAATCAAAAGATTTGGCCGCTACGCAACCCGCACGGGTCGCCAGCATGGAACAACGGCTGACGAATTATCTGGCATCAGTCAATGCGCAACTTCCTGTGCCGAACCCCAATTATCATCCCGGCAGCAAGCCCGCCAGCACGGGTAATGATTCATCAGACTAAGGCAAAGTTGCGGGCGTGAGTGCCCGGTTCATCCTCAGCGTCGCCCTCGTGCTCATCCTCGCTCTGATCTAAACCACCAAGCCGCCAAGGCACCAAAAATAGTAAAAGGGAAACATTTAACGCTTAACATTTAACGTCCAAGTAAACTCGCCCCGCTGCTTTCGATATTCGACGCTGAATGTTGAATGTTTGTTTTAATCCTTATTTCAAGGATTCTGTTGTTAGGTTTCCCTTCGCCCCCTTCGCGTTCTTCGCGCGACAATTGCTTTTCCGTGGTAATCCGTGTTTCATCCGTGGCCAAAAAGAATGGCAACCTTTATTTCAAAAATTTCACGATTGCCTCGGTCCGGGAACGGACGTGCAGCTTTTCATAGATATGCCGCAGATGGGTGCGTACGGTTGGTACGCTGATGTTCATTTTGTCGGCGATCTCTTTATTAGCAAAACCTTTGGAAAGGAAGGAAAGGATCTCTTTTTCGCGTTCGGTCAAATTGATGTCGGCACGATCCTGGGCCAGCTCATGAAACGAATACACCACGCGGCGCGCGATCTGGCTGCTCATCGGGGCTCCGCCTTCCCGGGCATTTTTGATGGCGTCCAGGACTTCTTCCGGCTCCGAGCGTTTGAGCAGATAACCGCTCGCCCCGGCCTTAAGCGCGCGAAAGATATGTTCGCTGTCTTCATAGACCGTCAGCACGATGATCTGCAGGGTGGGCTGCAATTCCTTCAAGCGGCGGATGCATTCGACGCCCGACATCTGCGGCAGGTTCAGATCCATCAGCACGACCTGTGGCTCGAGTGCAGGCAGCTTTTGCACCGCTTCCTCGCCGGTGGCGCACGTGGCGACACAACGAAAACCTTCCGCTTCACCCACCAGGCGTTTTAAGGTGGAACGAAGCACGGCATCATCTTCAACGATTCCGACAGTGTGCATATGGTGGGGAATGATGTCACAAAATCCGCGCTCCGTCAGCCGGCAAAATCAGTTTCTGGAAAGTATTTTCCTGGCAAAAACATTCCGCGCGAAGAACGCGAAGGCAGCGAAGGAAAACTGACACAAATTACACCAGTCAATAAACCACTAAGACGCCAAGGCACGAAGCAGAAAATTTTTTAACCACGGATGGACACAGATGAACACGGATGGTACGGATCAAAAATAATCCTTCATGGACTTGTGAATCCTGATTTTTGGTGTCTTGGCGACTTGGTGGTTCAACTTAATCGTCGCTGACGGGCAGGGTGGAAATGATGCGCGGCAATTGTTCCGGCGGCACCACATGGCAGCGTTTTGCCCAGGCATCGTAGAGCGCAGTCATTTCTGCAACTTTTTCGGGTTGGGCGGCGGCTAGATTATTTTGTTCCGTCCGATCGTTGGCCAGATTATAAAGCTCCCACGCACGGCGGTGGCGTGCGACCAGTTTCCAGTCTCCCAAGCGAATGGCCCGATTGCCTTCATGCTCCCAGTAAATGGGCTGGGGATGCGAACGATCCTTGCCTTCAAAGACCGGCAGCAGGCTCATACCTTCCAACGGCTGAGTAGGTTGGCCATTAAATGTCTTGGGATACTTTGCCCCGGCAACATCCAGGGCTGTGGCCATGATATCCGTGATATGTCCGACTTGGGGCGCGATGCTGCCGTGGTTTTTGATGACGTTCGGCCAATAAGCGATGAACGGAGTCGAAATGCCGCCTTCTTCCGTGAAATGTTTGTAGAGCAAAAAGGGCGTGTCGCTGACATTGGCCCATGGCGTGCCGTAACTTTGCCAGACATCTTCCGGCCCGGCAAAAACGGAATGATCACCGTTGCCGACCTTGACGGTGCGTCCGTCGCGTAATTTGCTGGGCACATCATACCATCCCGGCTGGATAACCTCCGCGCACGCGCCATTGTCGGAAAGGAAGATGACCAACGTGTTCTTTTCCACCCCGCTTTGCTTGAGCTGATCCAGGATACGACCAACGCCACGATCCACATGTTCCACCATGGCGGCGTAAGTGGCCATCCGGTTCGCTTCCCAGGCCTTGTCTGGCACCTTATTCCAATTCGGTACCCGGGGATCGCGCGGTGACAACGGCCAGTTTTTATCTATCAATCCCAGTGCGATCTGTTTTTGATAACGATTGGTGCGGATGACATCCCAGCCGGCCAGGTAGCGTTCGCGATATTTGGCGATATCCGCTTCCGGCGCCTGCAAAGGCCAGTGCGGTGCTGTGTAGGCGACATATAAGAAAAACGGTTTGCCAGCGCCGGCAGATTGGGCGATATCCGCTGTCGCATGGTCGCTGATGATATCGGTATAATAGAAATTCGTGGCTGGCGCCTGGATGGGCGTGTTGCCGTCCACCAATGCGAACGGATCGTAATAACTGTTCACACCGTGGATTGTGCCAAAATATTTGTCAAAGCCGCGCTGGAGAGGCCAATCCAGCTTGTTGTCCCAAAACGGCTTGTCTGATTCATGATTCAACTGTTTTTTTCCATCGAAATAAATGTGGCTGATATGCCATTTGCCGACCATCAAGGTGTTGTAATTGGCTGACCGTAACGCTTCGGCCAGAGTGATGCAATCGTGGCCGACTTCACCGTGATAACCGGGGATACCGCGGTCCTGCATCATTTCACCGAGACCGGCTTCCTGCGGATAAAGCCCCGTGAGCAAGGCGGCCCGGCTGGGGCAGCAACGCGGGGTGTTATAAAACTGTTTCATCCGCAGGCCGTCCGCCGCCAGCTGATCCAGGTTAGGCGTGGAGATTTCCGAGCCAAAACAGCCGAGATCGGAGAAGCCCAGGTCATCCGCCAAAACCACGATGATATTGGGGCGCAACGCATTGGTTTCTGCGGCCCGGCTGGAAAACGGCACGCCAGGCAAGGCGAGCGCCACCATGATGGTTGGCACCCACCGGACCAGACGACAAAACACCTGATTTGGACTCATAGAATTAAGACGGAAACTAAAGCAGACCAGCTTTTCTAACAATCGTCCAAACCGATGAAGTCGGCGGTTGCGGGATGGTCAAAATTTTACGCCGCCACCCTCGCCAAGACTGCGAAAAGGCTTGAAAAGTTTTGAAGTCCGAAGAATATCATAAAAAACACTCCCTGCCGGACGGATATCAAAACAAAAAACCTCAAATCAATTGCCACCGATGAAAATCACCAAACCAGCTCTTGTTTTAGTTGGTCTTCTCCTTTTGACCGCTGTCAGCGCCTGCGATAAAAAACCCGAGACCGCCCCCGTTCAAAAAACTGAACCCGCCAGCGCCGAGCCAAAACCGGCCGCGGAAAAAGCCGGACCGATGCTGGACGGATGGAAGAAGTTCTCCTCCACCCAGGGAAGTTTCTCCGTTCTTTTACCCAACGATCCGAAAGAAAGTGATCAACAATTTGGCAAATTGGCCATGCATGGGTTCGCGGCGCAAAAAAATCCGCAATCTGGCTTTGGTGTGAGTTATTGCGATTTTCCCAAAACGGCCGATGCCAAAAAAGTGTATGACGAAGTTCAGACGATCACCGTTGGCAAAGAGGCCAAACTCGTGTCCCAGAAGGATCTGACCTTTGAAAATTATCCGGCGCGAGAATTTGAGTTTAACCGGGGAGGTAAAGCCAATTACACCGCGCACACATTGATGATCATGGTCGGTCAAAGGCTTTATACATTGGCGGTGATCTCTTTGACCGCTGATCAGCACCCGGATGAACGCGACGCCTTTTTTAATTCGTTTTCGGTGTCGAAAAATTAAGACGATTATGTCTTTAGCTTTGTTTTCTGCTTTGACAGACCGATTCCGGCATGTCTGAGTTCTTAGTTATTATGTACCAAGTACACTATGAAATATTTCATCTTCATTTTACTTTCGGTCGCAAACTTCAGCCTTTTTGCCGTTGAATTTAGTCCGTTCGATGGACCAAAGCCAATCGCTGTCCTCATTCAGCCAGACCCCTGGGCGATGATTATGGGAGCGAACAATCCCCGCGTCGCGGTGTACGAAGATGGCACAGTGATTTTTCTTAAAGAATCCGAAAAGACGGCGAGCTATCGGCAGAAAAAGTTATCCGCGCCCGAATTGGTTGATTTCAAGAAAAGATTGATGCCGACAACAAATTTGAAGGATCTGAAGCATTTCTATAGCTTGATTCCAAACCTTACCGATCAGCCCAAGGCACAATTTTATTTTCGCGATGGAGAGCGTACGCTCGTGACGAGCATTTACGGTTTGAGAGCCGATGGCACAAAGTCATCTACGCTCACCAACCTTTCCGGAGCGCAAGCGCCAGAGGCTGGGCCGGGCGAGTTGCTTGCGTTGCACAAGTTTCTTTGCTCGTTGGATTATCCTGACAGTCAGGAATGGACTCCATGCTACTTGGAAGTGATGATTTGGCCATATACATATGCGCCGGACGCTTCCATCATCTGGCCAAGAGACTGGCCTGGCTTGGAATCTGAACATTCATTCAAGCGGGGAGATTCTTATTCCATTTTCCTCGACGGAAATCTACGCCCCGAGCTTCAGAAATTCTTGAAGTCGCAGAAAGAGCGGGGAGCAGTCGAGATTGACGGTAAAAAATGGGCTTTATCATGGCGCGCAGTATTTCCCAGCGAGCCGATATGGCGGAAGGGGCAGGAGAGTGCGCAATACTATTGAAGCCGCCAGCCACCAGGCGTTAAAATTGGGCTTTTAAGCATCGTTCTCGTATCGTATGGACAATTGGTCATTGCAGACTAAAAAGTTTCACGACCGGGAAGGCGTTCGGTGGTATTTTATGTTTCACCACCGTTATCTGCTTGACCGCGAGCCAGACGAACAGCCCTACGCCTTGTATTTTCGAAATGAGGAGCACTCAGTTTTTGGTGTCTTGCGTTTTGAACAGTCAAAAGACAATCCGTATGGCAGTTTCGCCACAGTTACGCGTAAGATTATGGAAGATAACGAATTTCGGACGTCGTTGCTTGACGAAGGCAGCAAAAAAGTTTGGAAAGGTAAATGATCATGTTTTAAACGATCAGTGGCATCTAACACCGCCGGGCTTGTTCGATCCGCTGTTGCGGTCAAATTCGGAGTTCGGCGAGGCATAGTTCTTGGCCTTTAGATATCGCATGAAAATCATCCACGTCATATTTTTTCTCTGCACGCTGTGCACAACCCTCCTTGGGGCTTCATTTAAGGATGATTTTGCGGTGGTCTTCATTGACGCCTCATCGGAAGCGAAATACGGGACGTTCCCGTTGGACCGCGAATTTCTGGCCAAGGCGATCCGGCGGGCAGGCGAGCTGCATGCTCGCGGAGTCGTGTTAAAGTTTTTTTTGGATCAGCCAAAGACGGAGGCCAGTGACCTTGCGCTGGCTCAATCTCTGACAAACTTGCCAGTCATATTGCAGGCTAGGATTGATGATGCCGAAGCCCATCCAAATCCACTGCCTGAACGGTTTAAGTTGCTGAACGTAAAGGCTAAAACAGAAGTGTCTGGGCAGAGCGGCTGGATTCCGACTCCGGGGTTGATTGCGAAGTCCCACGATGTCGGGTTTGTTGATTTTTCAACAACTCAAGTGCCGCTGCTCGAAACCTATCAGGATAGCAGTGTGAAATCATTGGTTTTATGTTGCATTGAATTGGCGACCGGCACGCAGGCGGTCATCCAGCCGGGCCAGAAGGTGACTTTTGGCACACATGACCTTCGTGTGGACAGTCATAACTGTGTTCAGGCCCCGTTGCCACTAAAAGATGATCTGGCTTACATCCCATTTCACCGATTTTTGACGGGCGACCTTCCAGAGAATTTGATTCGCGGGAAAGTTGTGATCATCGG
>DASYEY010000159.1:0-35335 GCA_036498725.1 Verrucomicrobiia bacterium
GATCGAGGCAGGGGTTGGTTTTTTTGTATCGCTGGACAAAGGCGAGTTCAATGGCCGTTCCGTGCTGGCTGAACAAAAGGCTGGCGGTACCAAAAAGAAATGTGTCGCATTCAAGATGACGGATAAATCTGCGCCGCCGCGTCCGCATTATCCCATCTGGGCCAATGGCGCGAGCGTGGGTGAAGTCGTCAGCGGTACGCAAAGTCCCTCGTTGAACCTTGGCATCGGGATGGGCTATGTGCCGCCGGAATTTGCCAAGCCGGACACGAAGATTGAAATCGAGATCCGTGGCAAACGTTTTGCCGCCGTCGTAGTGAAAAAGCCGATTTACAAGCCGAGTTAAATTATTGCATGTTTAATCGTTGATCCGGCCTTGAGCAGCATTCACGATTTAACTATTTAACAAATCAACCAATTATCAATCATGAGCAACATTCCTTCCGATCTTAAATACGCCAAATCTCACGAATGGGTGCGCGTCAGCGGTGACACCGCGACCATCGGCATCACCGATCACGCCCAAGCCGAGCTGACTGACATCGTCTTTGTCGAACTGCCTGCGGCCGGGCGCAAAGTGAAAGCCGGTGAAGCCTGCGCCGTGGTGGAATCCGTCAAGACCGCGAGCGACATCTATTCCCCTGTCAGCGGTGAAATCACCGATGTGAACAGCGCCGTGGTGGACAATCCCGCGCTCGTAAACAGCAAGCCCGACAGCGACGGCTGGTTTTTTAAGATCAAATTGGGCAATGCCGCCGAACTCGATTCACTGCTCTCGCCGGACGCTTATAAGCAGCAGGTCGGCGGGTGAATAATGAACACCGATGGAATAATTGAGTTGGTTGCGGCGGTTTCAATTTTGGTTTGTTTATTATTTTCAATTATTCTGACGCTTCAGAAAAATCAGCGTGTTGATCGGGCTTTGCCACTTTTATGGCAAATTGTGTTTTGGTGGTTCACTTTTGGTTCATTTGACCATGGATTTCCTGGTGAGAAGTTTAAGATGATGATTTTCGGCTTTTTATGGTCAATCATCGCTCTGATCATTTCAAATCGGTTGCTGCGAATTCATACTTGGCGGTCTCGAGTTTTCGCCTGGTCACAAATTACGCAAGTCATCACGCTAATATATTTAGCTGTTTTGGCCTATGTCTCTTCCTGTTGGAGGCACTATGGGCACATTGTTTGGAACCCTTAATTTAATAAATGAAAATCCGCCTCTTTATCAAACCGCATTGCGGGTGGTGCCATAAGGCGATGCGCTGGCTCGATGAGCGTGGCATCAAATACGAAACGCTTGATGTGATTGCTGACAGTGAGGCATTCACAGAAATGATCGAGCTTTCCGGCCAGTCCCTCGCGCCGGTGATGGATGTGGATGGCCAAATTCTTGCCGACTTCGGTCCGGAAGAATTGGCAGCATTTTGGGAAAAACTTAAAGCCACGGAGTGAACCGGGCTAAAGTACAGATTCGGGCTCTTCGTGTGACATTTTCCATGTTTCATCCGGGCTCAATCCGTGGCAAAGTGAATTAGTAATGACGACGACTGAATTAAAACCGCGTCCCCGATTGCCCGAATGGCTGCGGCTCCAACTGCCCACGTCCAGCGCCTTTACGCAGACGCGTTCGTTGTTGGGCGAACTCAAGTTGCACACGGTTTGCGAGAGCGCGAAGTGCCCCAATCATTGGGAATGCTGGAGCAAAGGCACAGCCACGTTCATGATCGCCGGTGATCGCTGCACCCGCGCCTGCGGTTTTTGCGCGGTCAGTACCATGAAGCCACTCGCGTTGGAGGCAGACGAACCAGCCCGCGTGGCCGAAGCAACGCGGCGGATGAAATTGAAGCACGTCGTCATCACCGCCGTGGCGCGTGATGATTTGAAAGACGGCGGCGCCGAACATTTTCGCCAGACGATTGAGAAAGTACGGGAATTGAATCCGGGCATCGTCATTGAAGTTTTGGTTCCCGACTTTTTGGACAACGATACTTGTATCGAAAATGTCCTTCAGGCGAACCCGCACATCTACAATCACAATTTGGAGACCGTGCGCCGTTTGACGCCAAGCGTGCGTCATCGCGCGACGTATGACCGCAGCTTGAGCGTATTGAAGAAAGTGAAGGAAAAGCGCGGCCAGACGATTTACACCAAGTCGGGCATCATGCTGGGCCTGGGCGAACAGGAGGACGAAGTCTTGCAGGCGATGCGCGACTTGCGGGCATCGAATTGCGATATCCTGACGCTCGGCCAGTATTTACAGCCAACCTTGAAGCATCTGCCGGTGATTGAATTTGTTCCGCCGGGAAAATTTGCGGAATACAAGGTACGTGCCGAGGAAATGGGTTTCGTTCACGTTGCCAGCGGCCCGATGGTGCGCAGTTCGTATCACGCGGATGAGTTCACACTGCCGGTGGCTTAAAAGTCTATCTGAAATCGTGCGACGGTTTAATCGTCCTCATGCTCGTCGTCATCCTCATCCTCGCGTGCTGGTGCAAATTTGAGGATGACGATGAGGACGAGGATGAGCCGAATATTAAAACTGATTGTTCAACCACGCTCTTAACGGTATAAAACTCCGGTAACGGATTGGCCGGTGTTTTTGACAGTGAAGGATCTGTCAGCCGAAATTTTTAAAACACGTGACTGCGTGTTCGTTGCCAGCATGCATATGTCAGAAGAAAATTCCAAAGGAGCGGGCCGCCTGGCGGTTTGCAGTTGGTCATTGCAGCCGGAGAAGCCGGCCGACCTGGTCGCGACGCTGTCGGCGTTAAACCTTCGTCGCGTGCAAATAGCGCTGGCGCCATTGCGCGAAGCCCCGGAGATTTGGAGTGTGACCGAACAATTGTTCCAGCAAAACGGCCTCATCATCATTTCCGGCATGATCAGTTGTTTGGGCGAAGATTATTCTACGTTGGAAACCATCCGATTGACCGGTGGCATTGCCCCCGACGCGACTTGGGAACAGAACCTTGTAAATATCCGCCAAGATGCCGAACTTGCGGAGCAACTTGGTTTGTCGCTCGTCACTTTCCACGCCGGTTTTTTACCGCACGACCAATCCAGCGCCACTTTCGTCAAAACGGTCGCGCGTTTGGAAACGGTTGCTGAAATCCTGGCCGCCAAAAAAATCACACTTGGCTTGGAAACCGGACAAGAAACGGCAGCGGATTTGGTTACACTGTTGCAAACCTTGAAGAGCGACAACGTTGGCGTGAATTTTGATCCGGCGAACATGCTTCTTTATGACAAGGGTGATCCAATCGCAGCGTTACGCCTGCTGGCCCCGTGGTTGCGGCAGGTGCACATCAAGGACGCCGTGCGCACTAAGACTGTCGGCACTTGGGGTGAAGAAGTACCGGCGGGCACCGGCGAAGTCAATTGGCCGTTTTTTTTTGCGACGTTGCGCGAACTGAATTATACCGGCAATCTCGTGATCGAACGCGAGGCTGGCAGCCAGCGGGTAGTGGACATCGGCACCGCGCGTGATCTGGTTTTGAAACACTTGCCATCTTAAATTTTATCATGCGCCCAAATAAATCGCGCCAGGTGAAAGTTGCCGTGGTCGGACTGGGATTCATGGGGGTCACGCACTTGCGCGTGTATCAAAAGCTTCCCAACGTCCGGATTGTCGCCGTCTGCGGCGCCAAGCGCTTGCCGGAAAATGGTGTTTTGCGCGGGGTGGCGGGAAACATCAAAAAGCCCGACGACATCCATCTGGGTGCGGGCGTAAAAGTGTATCGTCAATTTTCTGAATTGCTCGCCGATCCCGACGTGGAACTCGTGGACATTTGCACGCCCACACCAGTGCATGCGGCGCAAGTCATCGCCGCGTTAAAAGCGGGCAAGCATGTACTCTGTGAAAAACCCCTGGCCCGCACGTCGGCAGACGCGCGCAAAATCCTGGCGGTCGCCGATAAATCCAAGACGTTCCTGATGCCGGCAATGTGTATGCGGTTCTGGCCGGGTTGGAGCCAGCTTAAGCAGATTGTCGCCCAAAAAACTTATGGCCGGGTTCTGACCGCCAGTTTTCACCGGGTTTCGCAGATGCCGGCGTGGAATTCCGCCCAGGCTTATGCCGGTGGCGACGCGGGCGGCGCATTGTATGATTTGCACATCCATGACACGGATTTTGTGAACTTTCTCTTTGGTCGGCCCCACAGTGTTTTTGCTTCCGGGGTGGTGGGCGTCGATGGGTCAGTCAACCATGTTATCACCCAATATCATTTTCCCGGCGGTCCGGTGGTGCATGCAGAAGGCAGTTGGCTGCTGGCCAGCGGATTTAATATGACCTTCACGGTCAATTTTGAACGGGCAACCGTGGCATTTGATTTCGCGCGCGGCTGCACGTTGCAACTCAGCGAGGCTGGACGGAAAACGCGCTCGTTGAAGCTAAAACCGACGGATGGCTATGCGGGTGAAATAAAATATTTTGTTGATTGCGTGGCCCGTGGCCAGCGGCCGGAAATTGTGACGCCACAAGACGCATTGACGGCGCTGGAAATCTGCGAGGCCGAGGAGAAATCCATTCGCCGCGGCGTTATCGTGAAACTCTAATTTTAAAAATCCAGACCAACCCAAATTACTGACACAGCATGAATAATTCGAATCGCGGCAAACTGTTTTTGATGATGGTATTGGAGTTTTTCATCTGGGGCGCATGGTTGCCGCTCATCTTTGGCTATCTGCCCAGCCTCGGGTTTTCGACCTGGCAGCAGGCCTGTATTCTTAATGCCTTTCCGGTCGCCGCCATCATCGGTATGTTTTTCAGTAATCAATTCTGTGACCGCAATTTTGCGGCGGAAAAATTTCTCGCCTTCAGCCATTGCGTCGGTGGACTGGCCCTGATCGGTCTTTTTTACGTCAAAACCTTCTGGCTCTTTTTCGGCCTGATGCTGCTGCATTGCCTGCTGTATGTGCCCACGTTGTCCATTGTGAACTCCATCGCGTTCGCGAACATGCGGGACGGACAGAAAGAATTCGGCTTTGTGCGCATGGGCGGCACGATCGGTTGGATTCTTGCGGCATGGCCGTTCACGTTCATCTTTGTTGACTGGGATAAAGTTCATGCGGCAAATCCGCAAGGCATCATCAACTGGATCGGTACCGCGCTGGGTTCCGGCCTGACGGGTGATAAACTCAAAGCGGCCACGGCCTGGACTTATGCCGTGGCGGGTATCGCTTCGTTGCTGTTGGCTGCGTTCAGCTTCACATTACCGCCAACACCCCCCAAAAAATCTGGCGTGGAAAAACTGGCCTGGCTTGAAGCATTGAAATTATTGAAACATCCCTTTGTGCTGGTGCTCTGGCTCGTCACCTTTGTGGATGCGTTTGTGCATAACTGTTATTTCAATTGGACGGGCAGTTTTTTAGGCGCCGCCCGTGAAGCAGGGGGTGTTGGTATTCCCGGCAATTGGATCATGCCGGTGATGAGCATCGGTCAAGTGATGGAGATCTCCACCATGTTCATCCTGGGGGCGACGCTTAAAAAACTTGGCTGGCGGACCACAATGATCGTAGGGTTGATCGGCTATCCCCTGCGATTTGCGGCGTATGCCTATTTCCCGCAACACGCCTGGCTGATCATCGCCGTGCAAATCCTTCACGGCATCTGTTATGCGTTCTTCTTCGCGACGGTCTATATTTTTGTGGATGCATATTTTCCCAAGGATGCCCGGGCCAGCGCGCAGGGATTGTTCAACGTGATGATTCTTGGCCTTGGCGTGCTGCTGGCCAATTCCATCTGTCCGTACCTTGGTCAGAAGGTTTTTACCCACGACGGCCTGACTGATTTTCACGGCTTGTTTTTGGTGCCGTTGATTTGTGGCATCGTGGCGGCGCTGTCCTTGGCTTTGTTCTTTCATCCACCCAAGGTTTCAGCACCAGAAAATATTTCACCTTAAAATAGCCTTGCTGGATGGGTGAAGCGCCGAATGATCTTGTGACGGGCGTGAAAATGAAAAGTTCTCAGCATCAAATCGGTCGGCGTAGGTTCTTGAAAAGCCTCGGTCTGGCCGCGCCCTTGATCATGGCTGGGAGTTCTGCCGGGGTTGCTGAGATTGTTTCTGTTTCCACCGGTTCTCCTGCTCCACGGCCCAAGGAATTGGTGGCAGACTTGATCATCATTGGCGGTGGTCTGGGTGGTTGTGCGGCGGCTTTGGCGGCTGCCCGTAATGGTTTGCACGTCATCCTGACCGAGGAAACCGATTGGATCGGCGGTCAATGGACGGCCCAAGTGGTGCCGCCGGACGAAAATAAATGGATCGAAACCTTTGGCGGCACGCGTAGTTATCAAAAATTGCGGACGGGCGTCCGGGATTATTATCGGCGCAATTATCCGCTGACCGTAAAAGCGCAGGCCAACCGGTATTTTAATCCTGGTAATTCATGGGTTTCGCTCATCGGCTGTGAACCGCGGGTTGCGCTCGCGGCTCTATATGAAATGCTTGCGCCTTACCTTGGCAACGGGCAGGTACAGATCTTATTGAAACACAAGGCTACTAAGACCGAAGTGGCGGGCGATGAGGTGAAGGCGGTCAGCGTTTTGGATTTAATTTCGCAACATGAATTAGTTTTGAGGGCGCCGTTTTTTGCCGATGCGACGGAACAGGGAGATTTGTTGCCGTTGACGAAGACGGAATATGTTCTCGGTGCTGAAGCGCAAAAGGACACGACCGAGCCGAGTGCGAAGACGTCAGCCCAGCCGGACAATCTTCAAGGTTTCACGTCCTGTTTTGTCATGGATTACATGGCGGGGGAAACCCACACCATTGATCGCCCACGCGATTACGCTTACTGGCGTGATTTTACCCTGAGCACTGTAGCGCAAAAAAATTATCATCTTCTCGGTTTTGACGAGGCTGACTCCAAAAAAATCGGTTTTGATCCTGAGGCGCGGAAAGGTTTCTGGACCTATCGCCGCATCGCGGATCGTGATTTGTTTCAACCCGGTTTTTATCCCGGCGACCTGACCATCGTGAATTGGCCACAGAATGATTATTCTTTTGGTTTGATTTGTGATGTGGATGAAGTGACGGCGGCAAAAAATATTAACCAGGCCAAGCAATTAAGCCTGTCGCTACTTTACTGGCTGCAAACGGAAGCACCGCGTCCGGATGGTAAAACCGGCTGGCCGGGACTGCGCTTGCGTCCAGATGTGGTCGGCACGGAAGATGGGCTGGCCAAATATCCTTACATCCGCGAAGGACGACGTATCCGGGCAGAGTTCACCGTTTTGGAACAGCATGTCCGTACAGAATTGCGCATGCAGGAAACTGGTTTGAAACGTGAGGCAGTGACTGCTAAAAAATATCCTGACTCCGTCGGCATTGGCAGTTACCGGATGGATTTGCATCTCACGACGACAGGCGACCATAGCCAATATGGCAGCACGCTGCCGTTTCAAATCCCGCTGGGCGCCTTGATTCCGCAACGGGTGGAAAATCTGTTGCCTGCTTGTAAAAATCTTGGAGTTACGCACCTCACGAACGGTTGTTACCGTTTGCACCCGGTTGAATGGAATATCGGAGAAGCCGTTGGCACGTTCGCGGCGTTTTGTGTGGCACGAAAAAAAGTGCCGCGCGAAGTTTATCGCCAGCCGGAATCAATACGGGATTTTCAGAAATTATTGACAACTGATGGCGTGCTGCTGGATTGGCCTAAAGAAGCTGGTCCGGTTTAAGGAAGTTGGAACGAGTGATTTTAGCAGGTGACGACCCGAAATGGACGGCGTTCATTCACACCGTCTTAAATGTCATAATTTTCTTTTTTGGCTTCCTTAACCCGGCCGAACGAAAGTTTTTCCCAGACGCGTTCGTGGAGGTAATACAGGCCGATCTTCGTAAATAATTCGATGCCGGTAATGGTCAACGCCCATTTCCATTTTCGCGTGATAATGAAGGTAAGAATCATCGTATCCACGCTGCCCGTGATGCGCCACGAAATAGCTTTGATCAGACTGCGATAATGTTTGTCGGCCATCCGCCGATGGTAAACCAGCGCCCAACGAAGTTCAAACCCAGTTCAGATCGAAAAATCTTCGTTGAAGACTTTCACATTTTTTAATTCTACAAAAACCTGTTCGCCCGTCCTGGGCTGCAATTGCTGGAATTCTTCCTTGCTCAATTGCGCGGTGAACTGGCCGCCGTCATCGCTGCGTTCCAATTCCAGATTCGCCACCGGCCCGGCGGCGTTGCTGCGGATAACCCGCGCGGCAAACGCTTTTCCGCCATTTGCTTCGCGCGTGATGCGGATGTCGTGCGGGCGCACGAAGGCAACGGTTGCCGTGGCCGTTTCGCCGGCCGTTTCCGCGATGGAAAATTTGGTGTCGCCGATGACGACGGAGCCTTCGCTCACGCGGCCGCTGAACAGGTTCACGTTGCCGAGGAAATCATAGACGAACGGCGATGCGGGGTTGTCGTAAATCTCTTCCGGCGTGCCGAGCTGTTCAATTTTGCCGGCGCGCAGGATTGCCACCCGGTCGGAAACTTCCAGTGCTTCTTCCTGGTCGTGCGTCACGAACAAGGTGGTGATATGGATTTCGTCGTGCAATTGCCGCAGCCAGCGGCGCAATTCCTTGCGCACTTTCGCATCCAGCGCGCCGAAGGGCTCATCGAGCAGGAGAACCTTGGGTTCGACCGCCAGGGCCCGCGCGAGCGCGACCCGTTGGCGTTGGCCGCCGGAAAGTTGCGAGGGAAACCGTTTGGCAAGCGGCTCGAGCTGGATCAATTGCAACAACTTCTCCACGCGGGTGCGAATCTGGTCTTCCGGCGGGCGCGTCGTTTTCGGGCGAACCCGCAGGCCGAAGGCAATGTTCTCGAAGACGGTCATATGCCGGAATAAGGCGTAGTGTTGAAACGCGAAGCCGGCCTTGCGCTCGCTGGCGGGCGTCAGGGTGACGTCTTCGCCATAAAATAAAACCTGAGCCGGGCCGGGATCGGGAAATTCCAGGCCGGCGATCATTCGTAGCAGCGTGGTTTTGCCGGAACCAGACGGGCCGAGCAGGGCAACGAGCTCGCCGGACTCGACCTTGAGGTTCACGTTGTCGAGCGCGACAAAGTTACCAAATCGTTTAGTGATATTTTTGACTTCAACACTCATGGAAATTATTCGTTGGTGGTTTTCAACAAGGCATTTTTGCGTTCCACCCAAAGTTTCAAAATCAGCGTGATGAGCGCCAGAAACGCCAGCACGGAGGCCATGGCAAAAGCGCCGGTGAAATTATATTCGTTGTACAAAATTTCCACATGCAACGGGATCGTATCTGTTTTGCCACGGATATGGCCGCTGACAACGGACACCGCGCCAAACTCGCCCATCGCCCGCGCATTGCACAAAATAACCCCGTAGAGCAGCCCCCATTTGATATTTGGCAGGGTGACCCGCCAGAACGTCTGCCAGCCGCTGGCGCCCAGCACACGCGCGGCTTCTTCCTCAGTACGGCCTTGCGCCTGCATCAATGGAATCAGTTCACGTGCTACAAACGGGAAGGTCACAAAGATCGTTGCGAGGACGATGCCCGGCACGGCGAAGATGATATGGAAATCATGTTCGTTCAGCCATTGCGCCAACCATGGAAACCACGGTTTGTCGGCATTCAGATAAAGGCCGAGCCAGCCTTGCGCACCAAAAACCAAGACGTAAACCAGCCCGGAAATCACCGGTGAAATCGAGAACGGCAGGTCAATCAACGTGAGCAGGATGTTTTTTCCACGAAAATCAAATTTGGCGATTAACCATGCCGCACAGACGCCGAAAACACAGTTGAGCGGCACGGAGATGCCTGCGGCGATGAGCGTCAATTTGATCGCGCTCCATGCCAGTGGATCCGTTAGGGTTTTTAAATAAAAACCAAAGCCTTTGGCAAAGGCTTGCGCAAAGACGGAAATGAGCGGCACAAACAGGAAAAAACTCAAGAACAGCAGGGCGATGGTGATCAACAGCCAGCGTACCCACGGCGGTTCACTGGTGGAACGGGGCTGGGCGCTGGTGCGCAATCGTAGAGTGGTGGAGGGTGTCATGACAGATTGCTTGTGTTATGACGGTTCGTCCACCATTGCAGCACATTGATGGTCAGCAGCAGGCCAAAAGAAAAGACCAGCATCACGACGGCCAAGGCTGTGGCTCCAGCATAATCAAATTGTTCCAGCTTGGTCATGATGAGCAGCGGCACGATCTGGGTCTTCATCGGGATATTGCTGGAAATGAAGACTACCGAGCCATATTCACCCAGAGCCCGGGCAAAGGCCAGGGCGAAGCCGGTGATCAACGCCGGCGTCAAAGTCGGAAAAATGATGCGCCAGAAAACCTGCCAGCGATTTGCCCCCAGACTGGCGGCGGCTTCCTCGATTTCCGGTTCAAAATCTTCCAGGATCGGTTGCAGAGTGCGCACGATAAAAGGCAGGCCGATAAATGTCAGGGCGACCAGCACACCGAGGCGCGTGAACGAAATTTTAAGCCCGAGCGGCGCAAAGAATTGGCCGATCCAACCATTCGGAGCGTAGAGAGTTGCCAATGTGATGCCCGCAACCGCCGTGGGTAATGCAAACGGCAGATCCACCAGCGAATCTACGAATTTTTTGCCGAAGAAGTTATAACGCACCAAAACCCAGGCGACAATAAGTCCGAACACGGCGTTGATGAACGCCGCCAGTAATGAAGCGCCAAAGCTCAACCGATAAGCCGCCAGGGCTTGGGGGGACGTAACGGTCTGAAAAAATTCCGGCCACGTCAAAGTACTGGTCTTCCAAAAGACCGCCGCCAGCGGGATCAACACGATCAAGCTTAGATACAGCAACGTGTATCCGAGGGTGAGCCGGAAACCCGGCAACACCCGCTTCTTTTTTGATGAGATGATATTTCGCACTATTTTAAGGCCTCATAGCAAAAACGTTCACGGCACGCTTAGCAAGTTGCTAATGTCATCTGATTCAACATTGATATCGGCAAATAGCCAGGTTGAGAGATAACGTTCGCTGGAGGAAGGCACAACGGCGACGATGGTCTTTCCTTTGTTCTCCGGACGTTTGGCCACCTGCAGCGCGGCCCAAACGATGGCGCCGCTGGAAATGCCAATGGGGATCCCGTCCAACTGGTTCACCTCTTTGGTGATGGGACCGGAATCTTCTTCGCTCACTTGAATGATTTCATCCATGATGCTCAGGTTGAGATTATCGGGCACGAAGCCAGCGCCGATGCCTTGTAATTTATGCGGACCGGCTGCGCCGCCGGAGAGGACCGGCGATTTGGCCGGTTCCACCGCAATGGCGCGAAAACTAGGTTTTAATTTTTTGATGACCTCGGCCACACCGGTAAGCGTGCCGCCAGTGCCTACGCCAATGACTGCGATGTCCGCTTTGCCATCCGTATCGCGCCAGATTTCTTCGGCGGTCGTCCGGCGATGGATCGCGGGATTGGCCGGGTTGGAAAATTGCTGGAGAATGACGCTATTGGGGATTTGCCGGTGCAATTCTTCCGCCTTGGCAATGGCGCCTTTCATGCCTTTGGCGCCTTCAGTCAAAATTAGTTTCGCGCCGAGAACCTTCAGCAATTTGCGTCGTTCGGTACTCATGGTTTCCGGCATGGTCAGGATCAGCTTCAAACCTTTGGCCGCCGCGACGAAGGCCAGGGCAATGCCGGTATTGCCGCTGGTCGGCTCGATCAAAATGGTGTTTTCGCTAATGGCGCCGGATTTTAGCGCATCTTCGATCATCGCCACGCCAATACGATCTTTGACACTTGAAAGGGGGTTGAAAAATTCCAGTTTCAACAGAATCGTGGCCAGGGCGCCGTGTTTTTTGGCGGTACGGTTTAGTCGCACTAGCGGCGTATTGCCGATGGTTTCCGTGATGTCATTATAAATGGGAGCCATAAATCGAGAGTTTGGTTTGGCGTTACAAGTTTGGTGCGTAGGCGATGAATTTGCGATATTCGAGCAAAATGCTTTGGAGCGCGGCAACGAAGGCGCACTGCTTCAGGTATTCTGGCGGCGTATGCGGCGTTTCCAGGATAAGTTCGAAAGGACGCGGCCGAACCTTTGGCGGTGCGCTCAAAACCCCGGCGTAGCAATCGCGGATGACGCCGTTGCGCGCCGGAAAACCGTCAATGACCAGCCGTTCATCGCGTGGTAAGAAATGTTCGGCGGCTGCCAGGGCGGGTTCGATCAAATCTTTCGTCAACGTCGCTCCGCGTACAAAACCATAAAAGCCGGCGCTGGTATTGTCCGTGTGCAATGAAATGATGCCTTGAAAGGAATGGGATTGCAGTTCGGCCTGCAACAAACGGGCTTCGGGTTCCTCCGTATTTTTCCAGAATTCGCGGTTCAAATCTTTGCCGCGCCGGGAGTGGCGGGTGTTGTCTTCGAATCCGGTCGGGTTACAGATGGGATAAAAGGAAAGATAATAGCCGGCCGCAAGTTCGGGTTTGGCTTCGAGCAATTTGAGGAACTGGATCAGGGCGTAGGTGCCTTCCGGTTCATCTCCGTGAATCGCGGCAAAGATGCCGATGCGGATCGGCACATCGCCGCCGCGTGGACCGACGAACAAATAGCGCGGCACAACATAATCCTCACCGCCAGCGGTAAAATGCGCATCATGGTTGGCGACCAGGTTTGACGACGTGAGTGCGAGACGGTCCAGGGGTGCCAAAATTTCAGCCAGAGAGCGCCGTTGGGCAGTTGCGGGCGAAATCGTCGTCGTAGATTCAATGCTGGTCATAAAAAAATTGGTTAAGTGTGGCTGCTTTCCTGAAAGGCAACGGCTTGAGGTGTGATACAAGCCGTTGCCCATTTGAAGGAACCACGAACTAGTTTGCGGTCGAAGAGTCAGGGTTGATAAATCTGGTCAAAGACTCCGCCATCGGCGAAATGCGTGGCCTGGGCTTTCGTCCAGCCGCCGAATTCAGCGTCAATCGTCACCAGTTTCAATGAATCAAAGTTGCCCGCATATTTGGTGGCGATCGTTTGATTGCGAGGGCGATAGTAATTGCGGGCGGCAATTTCCTGGCCTTCGTCGGAATACAGGTAATTCAAATAAGCTGCTGCCACTTCCGCTGTGCCGTGCTTTTTGGCGGTTTTCTCCACGACGGCCACGGTGGGTTCGGCAAGAATACTCAACGGTGGAGTGACGATGTCGAATTTATCGGCCCCAAATTCTTTCTGCGCCAGATGCGCTTCATTTTCCCAGGCGAGCAACACGTCGCCGATGCCCCGCTCGGCAAACGTAACAGTCGAACCACGGGCGCCAGAATCAAGCACAGGCACCTTTTTGTAGACTTGTTTCACGAAATCACGTGCCTTGGCGTCGTCATGTCCATTGGTTTCCAAGGCATAGGCATAGGCGGCGAGATAGGCCCAGCGGGCGCCGCCGGAAGTTTTCGGGTTCGGCGTCACAATCGTCACGTCCGGCTTGAGCAGATCATCCCAGTCGTGAATCCCTTTCGGATTCCCCTTGCGCACCAGAAACACGATGGTGGAAGTGTAGGGGGCGCTGTTGTCCGGTAGTTTTTTTTGCCAATCTGCTGGCAAAGTGCGCGCCTTTTGAGCGATGGCGTCCACATCGTAGGCGAGCGCCAGCGTGACGACATCGGCGGACAATCCGTTGATGACCGATAACGCTTGCTTGCCGGAGCCGCCGTGCGATTGCGCGACGACGACGTCATCGCCAGTTTTCGCCTTCCAATATTTAGCGAAGGCGGTGTTGTATTCCTGATACAACTCACGCGTCGGGTCGTAAGAAACATTGAGCAGTTTGACTTCCTTGGCCTGGGCAGCCAGGGCCACGGCCAAGATTAAACTGAAGGAAAGAATTTTTTTCATATGTGTGCGGTAGATAATTTGATTTGTAAAAACGATCAGAATGCAAGTTGGACCCGGGTGAACAAGACGCTTTCCGGTTGGGCAGTGACCGGGCCATTGCCCGTGGTCCCGCCGCCGCCGGAGAAATCCGTATAGGAATAACTAAGGCTCACGCGGATGTCTTTATTAAGGTACCAGTTAAGGCCGGTTGACCACGCCCGGGCTTCGGATGCAGAACCTGCCGCGGCCAGACCGTTTTGGAAAACAGCATCATCCACATCCACCGTGGCGTAACGTGCCACCACTTGGAAGGCACCCCATTGACCGTTGTGGAGATTGAATGGATTGCGTGGCGTCACACCGTTGTAGCCGGCGTCTTCGCCTGTCAGCACCCAGCCGGCGGAAAGTTCCCACGAAGTGTTCTGCACATTGATCGGTTTGGCAGTTGTTGCGTTGGCTGCCACCCGCTGATCGGAGATGATATATTCACCGAGCAAACTGAACGGTCCATAATAGTAATATGCTTGCGGGGAAACGCGCCAATGGGTGCCATCTGCGGTATTTCCGGTGTTATAGGTGAAAAACTTTTGCTGGCCGTCAGTGGTATAACCAGGGGTGAGGCCGGAAATAGAGGTGCCTTTCGAATCAAAACCATAGCTGCCACCCACGCCAAAACCCAAGCCACGCAACGCGTCAATTGAGGTGTTTTTCCAAGGTTGGGCGAACAAGCGACCAGCAAACGACTTATTATCATCCGTATCTTGATTGGAGGTGGTGCCGTTATAATCGCTGGAGCCGTTGAAAATCCCGGCGGCATAGTTGAGTTCTCCATCCAGCAGATCGCCATGCAATTCCACGCCCAAATCGCGGTTGGGCACCAGATTGTTGGCGATGGAACGTTCATTGAACGACACATAATTATCCGTCTGTAATTGTTCCAAACCGACGGGCGATTTGAATTTGCCGACTTCCAGTTGGAGTGGGGAATTGAAGCGGTAGTTTATGTAGGCATCCTGGATTTGCACTGTGCTACCGCCGAAATCGGGCGTGAAATTGAAGTCAAAATCTTTGAAGACTGTTCCCGTGATGATCGGGCGCGCCCGACGTAATATGAAGCCGTCATTACCCTTGATGGCCGGGTTGTCGTGGAGAAATGTCCGGCTGTCCAACTGAACCAAGCCGTGCAGATTGATGACGAAATTTGTGTCGGCTGAGCTGAAGCTAAAACCATTGGCGCCCAAAGAGAATTTTGGTTGGGTTTTGGCCAGGGCGGTCGTGTCTTCCTTATCAAGCTCACGTTCGCGTTCCAAGACCCTGACTTTCTGATCCAAGTCCTGATACGAAGGTGAGTTGGCGACCGAAGGCTGCTGGTTTTGCAATGCGTTGATCTTCTCCGCGAGCTCCTCCACTTGTTTTTTCAAAGCTTCAACCTCGGCTGACTGCGTGGCATTGGACGCATTACCATCTGTTACCGAGGCCGTATCAGCCGCGTGGGCAGGAAGAGCGAATTGCAAGCTGGCGACAGTGGCCAGGGTGGCAACGGTCAGTTTTTTCAATTTGGTTTTATTTTTCATTGCGATCTGTCAGTGGGTTGCAGTTTGAGTTTCGGCTTTTACCGGTTCTAATTTCTGTCACCGTTCAATTTTTTTAAATATCAACTTATATTGTCGTTATTAGGTTTAAAATAAAACCGGCCCTTTGCCGGTTGCTGTATGTTTCGTTTAATAACGACTTGTTGAGTCGTAATTTGCCGTGCGACATTCAAAGTGTCAACTTTCTTTTTTAATTTTTTTAAATCCCTTCGCCGCCAATGAAACCGGCGTAAACTTCACTTTTAGTCAAAGGCAGTCCTTTGGCCACGTCGGCGAGCGTGGATTTGTCCATCAATCCAGCCACATAATTACGGGCATCGAAGAAAACCCGGCGGAATCGGCAGACGGATTCCTGGGAACAGCGGGTATAACCGGTCACAGAAACGCAATCAATTGGGGCTAAAATGCCGTCAAAATGGCGTACGACCTCACCCATCGTGATTTTAGCCGGGCTTTTGGCGAGAAAATAACCACCGCGAATCCCGGCATTACTGTTCACCCAGCCCTGGGCTTTCAGTGCGAGCATGATTTGCTCAAGAAAACGTTTGGGCACGTCATTGCGCCGGGCGAGTTCGCGAATGGGGATGGGTTGACCGCCAAAATGATCCACGAGTGTGAACAAGGCGCGCAAAGCGTAATCGGTTCGTTTGGAAACTCGCATAGTAACTAAAAACGATAGTTTTTGTCGGCTTTAAGTCAACTATGAAAGCGGGCCGTTGTCGGCCATAAATGGAAACGGATGGAGAGGAATCCCCTCCATCCGTAACCCATAAGACCAGGAACTGCCGGTTTAGCCAACGATCCGGCCACCTTCGTTGAGGAAGATGCCTTTGAAATTCATCTCCAACGCCTGCGGGTTCGATGCCTTGGCCAGGGCCTCTTTTTCCGAAACCTTGCCAGCTTTGACCAGATTGAAGAGACATTGATTAAACGTGATCATGCCGTCGTCCGCGCCGGTTTCAATGGCGGCGGAGAGTTTTTCCAGCCGGTTATCCTCGAGCATTTTTTTGACGAGCGGCGAATTGATGAGAATTTCCTGGGCTGGAGTCATTTTGCCATCCAGCGTCGGCACCATGCGCTGGCAGATCACTCCGCGCAAACAGCCAGCCAACTGGCGGCGGACTTGTTCGCGGTCTTCGGCCTTGAAGAAATCCAAAATGCGCGTGATGGATTGCGCGGCGGTGGTGGTGTGAACGGTGGAGAAGACCAGATGCCCCGTGTCGGCGGCACTCATGGCGGCGGCGACCGTGGTGGAGTCGCGCATTTCTCCGAGCATGATGATGTCCGGGTCCTGACGCAAAACATGTTTCAATGCGCCGTGAAACGTCGCGGTGTCCAGGCCGATTTCGCGTTGTTCGATCACGCATTGGTTGTCTTCAAAGACATATTCGATCGGGTCTTCCAGCGTGATGATATGTTTTTTAAAATTGGCGTTGATGTGCTCGATGATGGCGGCCAGCGTGGTGGATTTGCCGGAACCAGTTGAACCGGCAACCATCACAATGCCGCGCGGGGATTCGCCGATTGACTTGATCTGTTCCAGCAAGCCGAGCTGCTCAAAGCTGGGCACGCTGGATTTCACATAACGCATGGCCAGCGCCCAAGAGCCGCGTTGTTGGAACACGTTCGTACGGAAACGACCGGCCCCCGCCAGATTGTAGGAAAAATCCGCTTCCCGGTCATCCTCCAGCTTTTTCTTCATGTGCACCGGGGTCATTTTTTCGATGACCCCGTTCAACCATTCCTGGGTGGGAATGGGGCAATCAATAGAAATCAATTCGCGGCTGATACGGAAAATAACCGGGGTGCCGACTTTGATATGGATGTCCGAAGCGCCGCCGTCAACGGCGGTTTTGAGAATTTTATTAAAAAGTTCCATGCCAAAAAATAATTCATTTCCGGGCAAAGGCCAACGCAGAAAAGTGACGGGCGTGGAAAATGTCAGATGGCGGACGGAAAACTATTGACGCGAAGGCCATTTACCATTTTCCATCCGCCATCTTCGTGTTGGTTTTTTCGTGTCTTTCACGGCTTTCCGGTTAAAGATTTCCCATGGCTAAATCCAAGATCGGTATCATCGGTGGCAGCGGGCTTTACCACATCGAAGGTTTCACCAACCAGAAGTGGGTGAAGGTCAAAACGCCGTTTGGGATGCCATCGGATGACTTTCTCACCGGCACCCTGGCGGGACGGGAAGTGGTTTTTCTGCCGCGCCATGGACGTGGCCACCGGGTTTTGCCCAGCGAACTCAATCATCGCGCCAATATCTGGGCGTTGAAAAAACTGGGCGTGGCGTGGATTCTCAGTGTCAGTGCCGTCGGCTCGTTGCAAAAAAAATATGCGCCGTGCGACATTGTTTTGCCCGACCAATTTCTTGACCGCACCAAACGCGATTTTGAACACACATTTTTTGGCCGTGGCATCGTTGGACATATCGCGTTCGCTGATCCCATCTGCGAAGAATTGCGGCAAATCATTTTGAAAACCGCACGCCGTCAGAAAGCAAAAGTCCACGATGGCGGCACTTATGTGAACATGGAAGGCCCGGCCTTCAGCACGCGCGCCGAATCGCTGACGAATCACCGGCTGGGCTATGACGTCATCGGTATGACCAATCTGGGCGAGGCCAAATGCGCGCGCGAAGCCGAGATTGCCTATGCCACCATGGCAATGATCACCGATTATGATTGCTGGAAAGCGGATGAGGCGCATGTAACGGTGGAAATGGTCGTCGCCAACTTGATGAAAAATGCGGCGACCGCCAAAGCCATCGTAACCCAGGCGATTCCGCAGATTCCGGCCGAACCGGATTGGTCGTGTCACCATGCCTTGAAAAATGCGATCATGACCGACCGCAAAGCCTGGCCGAAGAAAACGATCGCGGAATTGAAGCCGATCCTGGCGAAATATCTTTGAGGAGTTTTGACGGCAAATCTGAAAGCCCGGGCATCAGATCGATGGGTTGGGTATTTGATAAAAAGGCTTTGCCGTTGGCCGTCTGGTCGTTACTGTTCACACAGGATGACTTCGATGCTTCAATCACTTCAAGACCGCGAGGTGCGGCGTTTTGATGTCGGCGAGTTTGTGATCCGACAAGGCGAGACCACCGAAATTCTCTATTTTTTGATCGAGGGCGCAGTGGAAGTTTTGAAGGACGACGTGCGAGTTGCGGCCGCTTCCCAGTCCGGCTTGATTTTTGGTGAAATGGCGGTGTTGCTGGGGGTGCCTCATACCGCTTCGGTGCGCGCCGTGAAGCCATGTTCTTTTTATCTGGTCGAGCAGCCGCGCGAATTTCTCAAGTCATCATCTGACCTGTGCCTGCACGTTTCCGAATTACTGGCCCGCCGGCTGGATGCCCTCAATAAATATTTGGTAAACGTGAAGCATCAGTATGAGGGCCACGATCACATCGGCATGGTCGACGATGTTTTGGAAGCGCTTATGCACCGCCAGCCAAGCAACCGGGTTCGTCCCAAGGAATCAACCATTCGTCACGGCGAGCTTCCGGAGTGATTGCCCTTCGATCGAAATCCATTCAGCGGTCATCGCTTCAAGATCCAGGGCGATATGGGTCGGGCTGGGTCCGATCTGTTTGCCGGGATTGAAAACCCACGTTTTGCCGATCCGGTCAACCCACGCACCTTCAGAGTAAAAAGGTGAATTATGGATATGGCCGCTTAAAACCATATCGGGCTGAAACCGTTTGATCCACTCAAGCAGCGCTTCATCGCCGGCGGATTTTTTTCCAGTCCAACAAACCGGTGAACCGGCGGGTGGCGCATGGTGAACCCAAATCCAGCGGCCGCGAGTTTTTTGCGATTGATCAGTCAGTTGCTTTTCCAATTCGGCGCGCGAGACCGGGCCATCCCACCATGGACAAATCGTGATCCGTGTGTCCGATAATTCAAGGCTGTCGCCA
Source organism: Verrucomicrobiia bacterium (assembly GCA_036498725.1). Lineage (GTDB taxonomy): Bacteria > Verrucomicrobiota > Verrucomicrobiia > Limisphaerales > UBA11358 > UBA11358. Next base: position 19,298 of record DASYEY010000159.1, read on the forward strand.
TCCACGAATAACCCTTCGGCCTTTGATTCATAGATCCAGCGCGCTACGGATTCATCCGCAGCACTGCGAGAGTCGCCATCATGGTTTCCAGAACTGACCAGCAAGCAGGTATTTTGGCGGATGCGCTGTAGATATTTTTCCACGACAATAATTTGTACGTCCAGATCAAGATTGGACGCCAAATCAAGCAGGTCGCCGCCAATGATAACGGCATCAAAATTCGTAGCGTTGGCCACCAGCCAATCGAACTGCTTGAGCGCATAATGTAGATCAGCCACGAATAGGATCTTCATACCAATCAACCGATTATGCGTTAACTCTGGAAGCACGTCGATGTTCAAACCCGGTTAATGTCCGGCCGGGGGATTGCCCGGCGAAATCTTCGTTGTTTGTGAGGTTGCGCACTGGGCGAGGGCCATTCATCATTCGCCTTCGGCATGAATAAACGCGCCATCATCAAAAAAATCATCGCTAAACTGACCGGCGAGTTGGAAGTATATTTCCGCGCCGCGCAATTCGCCCGCGCCGAGGCCACGCACGAACAGAACAAGGCGGAAAATAAATATGACACGCGGGGGTTGGAAGCTTCCTACCTGGCGCGCGGTCAATCCAAGCAAGCAGCCGAACTACAGGCGGCCATCGCTGATTTTGAAAAACTACCCGCCCGACCGGCTGCGGTTGGCGAAGTAATTGGCATGGGGATGCTGGTGGAATTGGCCATGGGCGGCGAGCCATCGTTTTATCTCATCGGCCCGCGCGCGGGCGGCACGGAAGTGATCCATGACAAAAAGGAGATCCTTGTCATTACACCGCAATCGCCATTGGGTGAACAGATTGCTGGCAAAAAACAAGGCGACGAGTTGAAGGTGAAATTTGGCAATGAAATGCGGGCGGTGAAAATTGTGAAGGTCGAGTGAGCAAGTCAGGTAGGGCGGGGCCCTAACTTGTTTCAAGTCTCAAGGATTCAGGTTTAAGTCTCCGTGCCTTGGCGGCCTGGTGGTTTATTTTCCTTCTCGGCGTCTCGGCGGTAAAGTCTAAAAATATTAAGCTCGACGGAGTCTCGCTCCGCCAATTCGGGTTAGGTTCCAATATAACGCGGAAACTCACTTGCAACCCGTCGCTTGCGTGATAAAGTCGGACGGTAATAACAAGGTTTAAAGGTTTATGAGATTGCAAAAAATGTTCACGCCGGGATTCTCGTTTTTATTTTTAGCCGCCGCGACTTTGCTCGCGGCTGGTAGTGCGGTTTTCGCCGAGACCAATGACGTTGCCGTTCCAACAGTTTCCACTCCCGTCCGGGTCGCGCCACCGCGCGAAAAAAATCCCGGACTCCGTCGTTCCACCTATACGCCCCGGGTTTATCCGGTGGACGAACGCGGGTTTTCGCCGGTGGACAAAGCCCTCGCCAAAGCTTATGCGAACGAAGACCTGGTCACCAATGATGACGAAGGTTCATTGAATCCATTCGTGTTGAAAGTCATCAGCGGTTATCCGCTCGATGGTTCGTATCAATATCATTGCAGTTGGAAACCGTGGGAATACGACATCTACAACGGCGTCACGCAAGACTTGTGGTATCACGGCATGGTGGTGGCCAAAGCGTATCCGGACGGTTCGCGTTGCAGCTATTGCTGCGGCTTTACCTTCGAAGTATTTGTCCGTGCCATGAAATTGCGCAATATCCAGGCCGGTCTGGAGGCCGATGATTTTAACGGCATGACGTTCAACGACCTCTTCAATGCGCTCCAACTTTGGTATATTGAAGGCAAGGGTGATTCCGAACAGTGCGCCATCGTTGGCTACGGATTGGGCAATGCGGTCACGAATTTTGAAGAGGCGCGGCCGGGTGATTTTTTAAGTTACAGCACGACACCGGCCGGCGGGCATGCGGTGGTTTTTATCGGCTGGTTGCGTGACGACAACGGGAAGATCATCGGCTTGAAATATTTTTCCTCCAATCTTTCCAGCAACGGGTTGGGCTATGGTGAGGCGCATTTCAGTGACTACAATAAAAACGGCCATGGGGTTTTGCGCGATTCGGTGAAAATCGGCCATGTCGGGGCGATCAAAAATTATCATCCCTTCAACCGCCTGGATATCCCGCATCGGAACGCCTATGCGCCAACGCAACCGCAGCGCGTCATCTATTTGCCGGCACCGGCGACAAAATAAAAAGCGCCCGCAAGTTTTTGCGGGCGGTGATTGAAAACCGGCAGCTTACTGAAAATTGGGCAGCCAGTGCTTTACGATTTTGTTGGCTTTACCGCTCTGTTGCCATTTGGCGAGCGCTTTATTGGCGGCGTCCAGCAAATCTGAGTTGGTCTTGCTCACCGCCCAGGCGATCTGCTCATCGGTCAACTGGATCGGCACCGCCGCCAGGCCTTCGGCTTCATTTTCACTGGCCAACCACCAGATGGTTGTTGCGTCGCTGATATATAAATCAATCTGTTTTTTCTTCAGCGCCTTGGCGGCCGCTTCGCCGCCGGAAAACGTTTTTCGTTTGGAACGGGGAAACTCCTGCTGTACCAGAAAATCGCCCGTGGTGCTTTTTTCCACGCCGATGACGCCTGGTGGCGGGATGGGAAACGCCAGGGCAAATTTTTGCATGTCTTCGCCACGGATCAACGCCATCTGGCCGCTGCGCAGATACGGCGAACAGAAGGTAACGCGGAATTGACGGGGTTTGGTTATCGTCATACCCGACATGATGATGTCGGTTTTGCCATCCAACAGTGTTGGTATCTGGTCTTCCCAAGCCACTTCCACGAACTTCACCTCACGGCCCAGTTCCTGGCCCAGTAACTTGGCAAAATCCGCTTCAATGCCGACAATCTGGCCATCCTGTTTGAAGGCCATCGGCGGCAGATTGGCGGTGATGCCGACGCGCAACGGTGGCAAAGCGTCGGCAGCATTTGCGAGCCAGCCACTGGTGAATAGGGTCAGACAACAAAAGATCGGAAGAAATTGTTTAAGTTTCATATTTAAACAGAATGTTTTGTGAAGGCAGTGTTATCAGCTTTAAAAAAATAACCAAGCCATTCTTATCCGGGAAAAGCCAAAGAAAAACGCCCCGCAAGTGGGATTGCGGGGCGCGTGGGATTTTAACCGTGGCTTAACAGCCGACGCTGGCGAGTTCTTCGCCGTTCGTGACGTTGACGATCTTGAACTGCTCCGCGTGCATGCCGTTGTCGGCGCGGAAAGACAATTTGCCGAAATAGCGTTTCTCCATTTCAATCAGATGTTTTTCGTCTTCCGTGCGGAGCCGTTCCAGGATGGCCGGGTTGACCACGATGCGCAGTTGGAAATCCGTTTCGTCGCGGGTGCGTTTTTTCAGGATTTCCTGCAGCTTGCGTTGGATTTCCACGCTCATGGTGACCGGGCTTTTCACTTTGCCGCGGCCTTTGCAGTACGGACAATCATCATAGACCGCCGAGCGTACGCTTTCGCTGTGGCGTTGACGGGTCATTTCCATCAAGCCCAGTTGCGAGATCGGCAGGATATGGGTCTTGGCCTTGTCCCGCCGCAAGCCATCCCGCATCCGCGTGTGGACCTGCTGCCGGTCGCGGCCGGATTTCATGTCAATGAAGTCGAGCACGATCAGGCCGCCCATGTTACGCAAGCGCAACTGGCGGCAAATTTCGTCGGATGCTTCGAGGTTTACCTTGAGGATGAGGGCTTCTTGATCCTTGCCGCCTTTATGACGGCCCGTATTCACGTCAATTGCCACAAGCGCCTCAGTTTCATCAATGACGATGTAGCCGCCGCTCTTCAAATGCACCTGGCGTGAGAACGTGTTTTCCAATTGTTTGCTGATGAGAAACCGGTCGAACACCGGTTGCGCTTCGATGTAGAGGGCAACTTTCTTTGCGGCGCGCGGCGAAATCTTGGTGATCATTTCGCGCATCCGGTCAAAGGCCTTCTGGCTGTCCACCACGATGCGTTCCACGTCTTCCGTGAGAAAGTCGCGCACCGTGCGCTCAATCAGATCCGGCTCTTGAAAGACACAGGTTGCCATCGGTTGTTTTTTGATCTTTTCCTGCACGCCGTTCCATTCTTCGAGCAACAAGGCGAGGTCGCGCACGAAATAGCGCAACTGCTGGCCTTCGCCGGCGGTGCGCATGATGACGCCCATGCCCTCGGGAATCTTCAGTTCGCGCAGGATTTTTTTCAGGCGTTTGCGTTCTTCGGGATTTTCAATCTTGCGCGAAATGCCGGACTGGTCGGAGTTCGGCAGCAGCACGAGAAAACGCCCGGGCAGCACGATGTTGGTCGTGACGCGCGGACCCTTGGTGCCGATCGGTCCCTTCGTGACTTGCACGATGATGTCGGAGCCGGGCGAATAGAGCCGGGGAATATCCTTCTGCGTGATTTTGGGTTTGTCGCGCCGGCGGGTGCCTTCGCGTTCAACGATTTCCACGCCGGAATCAAATTGATTCGGCACGATGTCCCAATAGTGCAGGAACGCATTTTTTTCAAAACCGATGTCCACGAAGGCGGCCTTCAACCCGTCTTCGAGGTTACGGACGCGGCCTTTGAAGATGCTTCCGACGAGGCGTTCTTCGGTCGTGCGTTCGATATTGAATTCTTCCAGCTTGCCGTTTTCCGCCACCGCCACCCGGGTTTCCAGGGTTTCGGCATTGATGATGACTTCCTTGTGGATTTTCTTTTCCGGGCGGATCAACCGCTGGACTTTTTTCACGAGGTTGGACGCGGCGGATTTCAGGGTTTCGATCAACCCTTTGGCCGGCTCTTCAATTTTTACCGGCTCGTATTTTTCTTCGGCGGCCGGCGCGGTCACTTTTTCCGTCACGGGCGCGGTGAGGGCTTCGACGGCGGCCGGTTCGGAATGGCCTTCCGGCGGCAGGCCGGCGGCGATATTTTCAGCCCGCTCGATCTCATGGGTGTGACGTTTTTCAAAGACGCGCTCATTGCCGCCTTGTTCCGTCACCACTTCGGCGCGGGCCTGGGTCGCATCGCGGTCAGGCTTTTGCGGATTGGTCAGGCCGCCCTTGGGTTTGAAGCGCATGCCTCCGCCACGGCGCCGCCGTGAATTATTATTGCTCATAGTAGTTTAGTATCCTCTTCGATGGATGTGGACGTTTTGCATCAGGCCCAGCGCGATCAGCGAGCACAGCACTGAGGATCCGCCGTAACTTAACAGCGGCAGTGGGATGCCCGTAACCGGGACGATGCGAATGTTCATGCCGATATTCACGAAAACGTGGCTGAAGATGAGCGTCACTGCGCCCACCGCCACGAGTTTGCCCAGACGATCGCGCGCCTGGCCGGCGATTCTCAACCCTGTGAAGAGAATCACCGCATACAGCGTCAGCACAATTAAGCTGCCGACGAATCCTTCCTCCTCGGCTATCACGGAGAAAATGAAATCATTATGGGCCGCACCGGCGGGCAAATACCCGAGGGCAGTCTGGTCGCCTTTGCCCCAGCCTTTGCCAAACAAACCGCCCGAACCGACCGAAATCAACGCCTGATGCGACTGATAGGAACTGTCGCTCTTCAGCTTGGCGGCGAGTTTCTTTTCCGCCGGCGTGGCGTTGGCGGCGGTGAAATCCCGGCCAAAATAAACCAGCAACCGTTCGCGTTGATATTGATGGATCGGAATCTGAAACTTCGGCGGGGCAAAAATAATATCTGCCAAAGCCAGCACCACCAGTAAGCCGACGATGCCGCCGAGCGTCAGCAAAAACCGCTTGGGCGTGCCGGCCACCAGCATCATCATCAAACCCGTCGGCAATAAAACCATCGCTGAACCCAGATCCGGTTCTTTCATGATCAGCGCGAACGGCAGCATCATCATGCCCATGCCTTTCCAAAAAATGAGCGGCTGGCGTAATTCATCCGGCGGCCGGCTTAAGAAATTGGCCAGGGCGACGACGAAGGCGATCTTGGCGAACTCGCTCGGTTGAAATTGAAAGAAGGGTAGGTCAATCCAACGTCGCGCACCCCAGCCGTGGGTTTGGCCGATGTGCGGAATCAGGACAGCGATGAGGCAGAGGATCATCAGCCAATAAACGACAAATGACCAGCGGGCCAGAATGTGATAATCCACCACGCAGACGGCGATGGCGCCACCGAGGCCGAGCACATACCAAATGATTTGCCGGACCCAGATTTGGTCGAACCAGGAGGCCCCGGCTGATTGGGTCGCCGCCGTGGCACTGTAAACGAACATCGTCCCGATGATCATCAAGCCTGCCAGCGCGACCAGTTGCAGCCGGTCGGGCAGATTCGGACGTTCATTGATGGACGGATCAACCATGTTATTATTTCTTTAGTGCCAACTTTCCCTGATATTTTTGCAAAATTGCTTCATAAACATCATGCGCGATCGGTCCGCTGGTTTTGCCGCCGGACCCGCTTTCCACTGCCGACTCCACCATCACGATGACGGTGTATTTTGGATTTTGATAGGGTGCAAAAGAGGCGAACCAGTAATTATGGCCGGTATTATGGTTGTGTTCATCCTGCACCTGGGCGGTGCCGGTCTTGGCACAAATCTGCAATCCTGGCACGGCAGCGAATGTGCCGGAGCCCTCAGGGTTTTCGACGTCTTGCAACATTGCGGCGCGCACGATCTGTAAATTGCGTTGGTGCACATTCAAAGTGTCGCGTACCAGACCGGAAGGCAGTTGCTTCGTCATCATGCCGGTCGTGGCATCCTGTGGCTCAATCCGATCCACCAAACGCGGCCACAACACTGTTCCGCCATTGGCGATCGCAGAAATCATCACGGCCATTTGAATCGGGGTCACTGAAACCTTGCCTTGACCAATACTGACATTGGCGGTGTCGCCCGCGCGCCAATTATCCGAAGTCACATCATCCAGGGTTGGGAAGTCGCCTTCAGCTTCCTGGTTGGGAAAAATCCCGGTGCGTTCGCCGAGGTGGAATTTTTTGCCCATGCGGATGATGCTTTCAATGCCAGTGCGCAGTCCGTTCGTAATAAAATAAGCATTGCTGGAATGGATGAATGCATTCTGAAAGTCATATTCCCCGGGCGGCGCGGTGTCTTTAACCTTTCGGCGACCGACAAAAATACAGCCATGCAGCGGATCGCTCGGGTTCGGCTGGACGTAATACCGTTCGTTGGGATTCAGTCCGTTTTCCAGCGCCGCCAGGCCAACCACCGTTTTGAAGATGGAGCCCGGCGCATAGTTTTCATAAGTCGCGCGATTTTTTTCGCCGGTGGATTGCTGGAGTTGCGTATATTTTTCCGTCGAGATGCCTTGTGCGAAATCATTCGGATCAAAGGCTGGCGACGAAGCCATCGCGATAATGTTGCCGCTGTGTACCTCCATCACCACCACGGCAGCGTGCGCTCCTGCGCCTTGACGATCTATGATGGCTTTTTCTGCGGCCCGTTGAATATCGAGATCAATCGTCAACGTGATATTTTGTCCGGCTTCCGGCGGGTTTCCGATGTCCACAGACTGCCGATAGCCCTGACTATTGACCTGGGCGGACTCGACACCGGCATGCCCGTGCAATTGGGCATCATAAATGTTCTCGACGCCGGTAATGCCGCGATAATCTGGCAACCGGTAATTATAATCCGATTCTTCGCCGTTGATCGAACTGTTGTCCTGCTTCAATTCACCCAGCAGATGCGCTGCCGTCGTGCTCAATGGATACACGCGCGTGGATTGCATCTGCAAGTTCGCGCCAAGACTGGGTTGATAATTTTCTTCAAACCGGGCGATCTGGGCGTCGTTCAGGTCGGGCAGGATGATGAATGGCATCGCCCGCTCCGCCTGATAGCTGCGGGCAAATTTTTTGAAATCAATGGTCAAGGGCTGGCCAAGCTGCTGTCCTACTTTGGCCGCGATCTGGCTGGCGACATTGTAACGCGCCTGCCAATTCAAGGCATCAACCTGGGCCGGTTTCAATTTCACCCGGGTAGTGGTGATGACCGGGGCGCGATTCCAAAATTTCCAGAAGGGAGCCCGGTTGGTCGTGATATTTACCGGTTGGATGCGTTTATATTCGGCTTTGAACCGGTCGCTCAAATCGTCGAAATACAGGCAGAGATTGTAGGTCGGACGATTCTCTGCCAATACGCGGCCTTCGCAGTCGAGAATTTTTCCGCGCACGGCGGGGATGCGGATGGTGCGATACGCCTGCGTGTTCAGATGGGATTGATATTCTTTGGCGGAGACGACCTGCACCCACCAAAGGCCGGTGAGCAAAACAAAAAGACCGCCCGCCAGCATCAGCGCCACGAGGCGGAGCTGCGGATCGTTCTTTTTCAGTTCGTCAACGACTAGCATTTTAAATTTTAATCTTTTTTCCGCCCGCGTTGGATTTCCCGGTCAGGGCGAAAACTGGTCTCGCTGCGCGGCTGATATCCCAGGGCGTGGTCGCACCAGGCGAAAACTTCAAAAATGACCGGGGTCATCAAGGCGCCGCCTGCCGTCATCACGATCCACTGCCAGAGCGAACCCCAGCCGATGAGCGGCTGTTTGCCGCCATTTAACAGCAGCAAAATCGTCAAGGCCGGCACCAGGGCGCTGGCAATGGCGCCGAGGACGAATTGGGCGAACGGCAGGTCGCGGAGGATCAGGTCGCGCCGCAGAAAAATTGGAAAGCCCACGGCAATCAAAGGCAGGATGGTGATGCCCAAAGGATTGGCTGATTGAGAATCGAACCACACCCCCCCAAAAACAGCGAGCAGGGCGACGGTAGTGATATTACTGCTCAAGGCGGCAAAAACCATCAATGCGGGCAGGAGATCAACTTGCGCACCCAGCCAGTTGCGGGAGGCCGGCAAAACCGTTTCCGCGAAGACGGCGAGGAATGCGAAAGCCAGGATCAAAATGGTCTGGAAGACGTTCATTTTATTATGGCATTTGTGGGTTGGTCAGCACCAGAACCTGGTCGAGCGCGCCGGGGTTCGCATTCAGTTTCACCCGGGCTTCGGTGGCCAGGCCGTATTCGACGGTCTGCGCGTCCACAATTTTTCCGATCGGGATGCCAGCGGGGAAGACACCGCCCAAGCCGCTGGTTAAAACATTCTGGCCGGATTTCAGGCTGGCGCCACCGGTCAGATAACTTAAATCCACCAGCGCCGGGTCCAGCGGGCCGGAGGCGCTCAAGATACCGACATCATGGGTGCTGTTCTCCACGCGGGCGGAAACGCGGCAGTTTTGGTCGCCGATCAAGACGACTTGTGAACGGGTGGCGCCCACGGCGGAAATACGTCCGACCAGCCCGTCGGTGGTTAACACAGGCATGTTCACGGCCATGCCGTTGCGCGAGCCGAGATTGATCTGCACGGTGCGCCACCAGTTCGCCGGGTCGCGCATCACGACGCGGGCGGGCTGTAATTTCCAAGGTGCTTGTTTTTGCCAGCCGATCAGGGCGTGTAACTGGTCATTTTCACGGGCCGTGGCGTTGGCCTGTAGTTGGGCCGCCAGCAATTGCTGGTTCTGCTGGCGCAGCAAGCTGATTTGGTGGAGCAGTTCACGCCGGGGCAGGGCGTTGTCGGCGAGGCTGGCCGGCAGTTGCTGCGCGGCATCAACGAGGCCAAACAAGGGTGAAAACCAGCTGCCGACGACCAGTTTGAGGCGGGAGGTAACATTGGGAGGCAGGCTTAAAATCAGCACTGCCACCACGAACACTGCGCCGAGCGCGAGATAATTTTTCTGTTTGAACATCCTGCCGCTGCGGAAGTTTCAGCCGCGTGCAGGCGAACGGTGGGGAAGAATCAATACTTGGCGTTGGTCGCGACGCGTTTGAGGAATTCAATTTCCTGCAATACGCGGCCAGTACCTTCGGCGACGGCGCTCATCGGGTCGTCGGCGAGATGTACGGGCAGACCAGTTTCTCCGGCTACCAGCCGGTCAATGCCGCGAATCAACGAACCGCCACCGGCCATCACGAGTCCCCGATCCACAAGATCGGAGGCGAGTTCAGGCGGGCAACGTTCGAGAGTGATGCGGATGGATTCGAGAATGCTCGAAAGTGGTTCCTGCAAGGCTTCGCGGATCTCCTCAGAACGGATGGTCAAAGTCTTGGGCAAACCTGTACTCAGGTCACGGCCTTTGACGTCCATCGTCAATTCTTGTTCCAAGGGAAAGGCGGAGCCGATGCGAATCTTGATTTCTTCAGCGGTACGTTCACCTATCATCATGTTATAGGCACGCTTCATATGGGCGATGATTGTGGTATCCAATTCGTCCCCGCCGACCCTCAGGCTGCGGCTGAAGACGATACCGGCGAGGGAAATGATTGCGATTTCGCAAGTCCCGCCACCGATGTCCACGATCATGTTACCCGCCGGCTCATGTACCGGCAAACCGACGCCAATGGCCGAGGCCATCGGTTGTTCGATCAAATACACCTCACGCGCTCCGGCGTGGGTGGCGGAATCTTTGACCGCCCGTTTTTCAACTTCCGTGATGCCCGAAGGCACCGCGACCACAACGCGTGGCGCAATCAATTTGCGATGGTGAACCTTTTGGATGAAATGCCGCAGCATGGCCTCGGTGATTTCGAAGTCGGCGATCACGCCGTCTTTCATCGGGCGGATGGCCACGATGTTGCCGGGCGTGCGGCCCAGCATCCGTTTTGCTTCGTCACCGACCGCCAGCACGTTGGTCGTGCCGGCTTGAATGGCCACCACCGAAGGTTCGCGCAGGACGATTCCACGATCCCGCACATAGACAAGGGAATTTGCCGTGCCCAAATCTATCCCAATATCGTTGGAAAACAGGCTTTTGAATTGCTCTAGCATGAATGTGCCTAACGCGCACAGTTAAAACGCTGCCGTGAAGAACGTCAAGCGGTGATTCAAGATTCTTGGTTTTAGAGCGTTTTAAGTAAACCTGTAGCCGCGCTCAGGCTGATTTTGTAGGTGACGAGTCTCTAACTAAAAAGCCAAGCCAATACGAGGACGAGCACGACGATGAGGACGAGGATGATGGCGTCAGGTGCCGTCGCGCGCGCCCCCATCAACGATAATCGGCTACAATTTTATTTAACATGCTCTAAACGAGCCTGATCCGCCCAACTTATCTGACCGCATTCAATCGCATCAAACCGGCGCCCCAGAAACAAACAAAATGACATGGTCAACCGGCCAACGTGCCCCAGGCGGGCGGGAACTTTAACCGGCGGCTCAGCCGGTGACCGAATTTTCCCGGCAGATTCGGGCATACACTTCCGCCAGCGGCTTCAGCGTACGTGGTAATTTTTCGTCGGCAAAATCCACGGCCAGCAGCCCGAATTTTTTGGTGTAGCCGAACTGCCATTCAAAATTATCCATCAGCGACCAGTAAAAAAAGCCGCGCACATCTGTTCCCGCCGCGATGGAACGATGTAACGCTGAGAGATTCTCGCGCAGGTCGCGCTCACGAAACGCCTCGTCCGCCGCCGCCGCGCCGTGTTCGGTGATATAGATCGGCAGTTGAAATTTGCGCTGTAGATAGGCCAGGATTTTTTCCATGCCTTCGGGGTAGCGTTCCACCATGTCATCACAAATCAAACCGAAATCTTTCAACCGTTTTCCCGGCGTGCCGCTCGCCGGGATCATGGCGTTGAAATGGTGGAAGCGCACCCGTCCGTAATAGTTCAAGCCGATGTAGGTCGAATCATGGCGTCGCCCGCCGCCCAGAAAAGCGTCCAAGACAAATTTATTGAAGGTGTAATGACACCCGAACGCCGTGGCGCGGTCCCAGGGGGAAAAGCGTTTGTACGCGTGAAAAAAAGTCCAGTTCTTGGCAATGCCAACCTCGGGCTGGCGGGTGGTTGCGCCGTCGCGACGGATGATGCGGCTCGCTTCGACATGCGCCCGCGACATGTGGGCGATGACACGGCGAAATTTGCCAAGCTGCCATTTCTGTTGCGGAGGAAATCCACCGAGCAGGTACGCCACACACGCATAGGTGTCCGGTTCATTGAAGGTGTTCCAAAGATAAATCCGGTCTTTCAATGCCGCCACGAGCTTCCGGACATAATCAACAAAAGCAGGGATCGCCGCCGCATTGGTCCAGCCGCCGATGGCGTTCAACCAGGGCGGATTGGAAAAGTGATGCAACACCACCATCGGAGTAATATTGGCGGCTTGCAACTGGCCGATCATATCTACATAGCGGGCGAGTTCAGCTTGGTTCAGGGGCGCAAACGCGGCGGGTTGCAACCGTCCCCACTCGATGCCAAAGCGGTACGCATTGGTGCCGAGTTTGGCCATCCATTGCACATCTTCGGGATAACGATGGTAATGGTCGCAAGCGCGGCGGCAATTTTGGCCGTCCTGCGCGGTGAAATCCGTCCACTCGTTTTGGATGAATCCCTCGACTTGCGTCGGCGACGTGGCGGTGCCCCACAAAAATCCTGGCGGAAATTTCAAGGTGTTTTCCCGGCTCATCGTGCTTGAGGATTTTCCGCGACAGCGTGTTCGATGGCGGCGAATAATTTTTCCGGGGCGCATTGCATCCAGCCGCGAAATTTTTCTGTCGGCAACCGGTCAGGCAATTCCGCCAGCCGGTCGAGCCGGAAACTTTTTTCCGCCAGGCCGAGGCCAGCCTGTTCGGCGTCAATGGCGTTGACCTGTTGCTCCACGTGGTTTTCCACCGGCACCAGAAAGAGCGGCTTGCCAAGCCACGCGGCTTCGCTGACCGATTCAAATCCGGCGGTGCAGACGACATGCTTGCATTCAGCCATCATCTGCAAAAATTTTTCACCGTCGAGCTGGTGAAAGGTGAGGGACGGTGAATGTTGAAATTCCTTCGGCCCGCCCGGCTTATCGTAAAAACAATGGAGTTTCGTCTGCGGATTTTTATCACTCCATTGAGTGATCTGGTCGGCGTAACCATGGTTGAGCAGATAAACGAGGACAAATTTGCCCTCCGGGTTGGCGTTCAGCGAGAAAAGCTGTTTCCGCAAGATGGGCGGCCCGACAAACATTCTTTGAGCCGGCAAATCCGGCGCGGCATAAAGCGACAGCGCCAGTTTGGTTGCCCGCGCCCCGAGGATGCGCGTATAAAGTTTCATGCTGAACAATTGTTTCCACAACTGCGGCGTATGCACATAGTCGGGATGCTGGAACATGAACTGGTGGCCAATGGCGACGATAGGCGGCCGGCGGCGGCGGGTGATCCCGTAAAAGGCGGCGATGGGCTCGAAGAAATTGATGATCACATCCGGCTGGGTTTCCTGGACGATGGCATCGAGTTGCCGGAGGAGTTTCTTATAGCGGGGAAGCTGGCCGAGCGCACCCAGCAACGTAGCGGTGTTGCTGACCGAACGATTATTTTTATATTTGAACTCCAACGTCGGCAGTTGCCGGATGGGCAGCTTCATCGCCGATCCGAAGTAGGCCGGAATCGGCCGTTGCGCGCTGACGCCCAGCGTGACGGCGACGACCTGGTGTCCGGCCGCCTCGACCATTTCCTTGACGGCCATGGCTTGTGTCATGTGGCCCCGACCCTCGCCGAGCACGCAAAACCTCATTTTCATGAAAGTGGATTAGTTGAATCTTGCCGTCGAAATCTTCTATTAAAGCCGTGCAACTTTCAACCCAATCTCCGCAATTCAAATATTCGGTGCCGTTAATATTTTTGATTTCTGCCCGGTGGATGTGACCGCAGATGACGCCATCGGCATGGTGACTACGCGCCATGGCCGCCAGTGTATCTTCGTAATCTGTGACATATTTGACGGCGGATTTGGCCTTGAATTTCAGATACGCTGCCAGCGACCAGTAGCCAAAACCCATCGCCCGCCGCAGCCGGTTGAAATACAGATTGAAATCAAGGATCCAGTTGTAAAGGTGTGAGCCGAGCTTTTCCAGCAGATGGTTAAAATGCGTCAACCCATCCGCTTGGTGGCCGTGGATGACCAGGTATTTTTTGCCATCAGCGGCGGTATGAATAACCTTTTGCGCCATGGTCACGCTGCCGAAACGCATGCCGTCAAATTGATCAATGAATTCGTCATGGTTGCCCGTGATGTAGATAACCTTGGTTTGCTTGCGGCTTTTGCGCAGCAATTTTTGAATGAGCACGTTATAATCGTCGCGCCAAAACCAGCGGAACTTCAGTTCCCAGCCATCAATAAAATCGCCGACGAGGTAAAGATATTTGCAATCCACCAATCGAAGAAATTCCAATAATTCTTCGACCTGGGCGTGCCGGGTGCCGAGATGGATGTCAGAAATCCAGACCGACCGGCAGGATATCGGCCGGTCCGTATCACCCAAGTCCAAGTGTTGTTGAAAATCAGTCATGGCGTGTATGACAACACGCCCACTATGCAAGACTAGAACCGCTCTGCAACAAGTTATTCACATTGTCGCCGAATCTTCACATGGCTGTGACACCAGTGAAACTTTGCCAGTTTTTTAGCCGTTTTATCACCATCAGCATCGGCATCTACCTCATCGTCATCCTCGCCCTCGTCCGCGTGCTCGATTTTTTACTGCCAGCCGCCGAGGGCGAGGATGACGATGAGCATGAGGAGAATTAGCGGCGGCTCCGGTTTCAGGTGGCCGCTTTATTTCACGCAAACACGATCTTCGTCGTCGCTTCTTTTTCGTCCCAGCCGCGCGTTGGTTCGGCGGTCACGGAGGAAATATCCTTGATCGAAATCTGGCGGCCCAAAGTCTTGGGCGATTTTATGTCCACTTGTGATGGATCGCATGTTTGTTGTGAAACCTTTTGGTGCGGTGCCGGCTTGTAACGGATATAGAGCAGTTTGGGTGTCTCCGGTGCGAAATATAGGATGCGGGATTTTTCCGGGATGCAGGCGTAGACCTTGTCCATGATGGTACCGCCAAAGGTGAAGCGTTTAAGATAGCTCGCCTCGCGGTCGGTGTAAGCGCAGGTGAAAACCTTTTCACGATCCGGCAAACCGCAATAGAACAATTCCTGGCCGATGAACAATTTTTCGGGCAGATCGGTGACCTTGTAAGTGCCGTCGCGGAACACAAGCAAAATCTTGTCGAACTTCGTGCACTCGGTCTTGAATTCTTCGCCGGACACTTTATAGCCGACATAACCGCTCTCGCGATCATAGGTGACTTTGAACGCCTTGAACGCCACCGCTTTCACATCCACTTCTTCGTGGCGGGCCGATTTGGTCGTGAGTCGTGGATATTGTGGGCCGTATTTTTCCAACAACGCTTCTAGGTGGCTGATGACGTATTTGATCAGTCCTTTCAAAAATTTGCGGGTCTCTTCCAGGTCCGCCTTGGTCTTCTCCATCTCTTCGCGATGCTTATTGATGTCGAAGAGTGAAATCCGGCGGATGCGGACTTGCAGCAACCGTTCCACATCGGCGTCGTTGATCTCGCGTACGAGCTCTTTCTTGAACGGCTTAAATCCTTCATAGACAGCGGTGAAAACGGCTTCATTCGTTTTGCACTGCTCGATCTTTTTATAAATGCGCTCCTCGATGAAAATGCGTTCCAAGGTGCGGTAATGCAATTCATCCAGCAGGTTTTTCTCGCGCAATTCAAGTTCGCGTTTGAGGATGGCGATGAGTTGATCTGTGTTCGCCTGCAAGACTTCGCTGACGGTCAATTCCACCGGGCGATTATCGCGGATGACGATGATGCGGCTGGAAATCGTCACTTCACAATCAGTGAATGCATACAACGCATCCACCATTTTCTCGGCGTCCACACCGGACGGACACTTGATCTCGATTTCGACTTTTTCGGACGTAAAATCATTGATGGATTTGACCTTCAATTTGCCTTTGCGCACGGCGTCTTCAATGGAGCCAATCAGCGTGTCGGTCGTCGTCGTTGGCGGGATTTCCGTGATGAGCACGGTGGATTCATCCTTCGTCTTGATGCGGGCCCGGACTTTCACAGAGCCTTTGCCGTCCTGATAATCGCGGGCGTCCATCAAACCGCCGGTCGGGAAATCGGGCAGGCATTTGAACGACTGTTTTTTGAGGATCGCGATCTGCGCTTCGAGCAATTCCGGGAAATTGTGCGGCAAAATACGCGCGCTCAAACCGACGGCGATGCCTTCGGTGCCCAGCATCAACGTGAGCGGCAATTTGCATGGCAAC
>DASYEY010000160.1:0-27227 GCA_036498725.1 Verrucomicrobiia bacterium
TCCATGCGCTGCCAAAACTACGGCGGCAGATCCGCCAAAGACATCCACAAATGTATCGGACCCCGTGGCAGCGCAGATCTCAACCAGCCGTTTGGCCAGCCGATGCTTGCCGCCGATATATGGAAGCAGGCCATGGTTCATTTGACGGCCTCCAAACGGCGGCTGGAATCTTCAAATAAAGTACAGCCTCGCAAATAACGTGCCATGACCACAACCTGCTCAAATTGATGCGGTAATAGCCGACTGGTGGCTGGCGGCAAAACAATCGCCCGCCAAGTGGAATCACCTGATTGAATTACTTCCTTAAGCAGCCGGATTCTTTTCCCTTCTGGCGTGATCCAAATTTGATTTTCTTTGAAAGTCATGACTTGTTCACATTTGCGGTGTTGGACTGAATTTGTCCCATGGTGCCCCATACAGTTCGACCATGCCTGATGCTTACTGTTTTGGACGACGCAGCGATAATGAGCGGCAACGGACACCTCCCGATTGCGTCCTGCGCGGCTTTTTTCTGTTCTGCCAGCATTGCGGATCCTATTCCATTAGAGTTGCCGCAGTTCACGATGAGGATCTTGGTGATACTGTGCTGGTTGTCCTTTGCACTCGCTGCCAGCGTCAGGAAAAAATGGCTGTATGAATTCATTGAAGCATTCATGCGAGATTTCGTTTTAAAGCAGCTATGTCTTTGGCCAGATTTAACCATTCGAGCTGTACTGATCGTGGCATCTGCGGAAACACGACATTCATGCGGCCAGCAATTCGATCCAGCCGATCAATTATTTGAGGTCCAAATTCCACCCGTTTAAACTTGGTGCCGCGCGTTGTCAGGCCGATCAAATGTCGGCGATGTACCATTGCACGCCAATTGCGACGATCACGCAGACGAATCCCCAGAGGCCGTACTACTGTACGGCGATTCCAATAACGGGGAGCTTTCATGCCTGATTTCATGGTCAATTCAGCGTGAAGTTTTTGACCGATGCTTCGCGCTCAATCTCTGCGAACTCCCGGATCTCATTTTGGCCTAACATGCACAACTCAGGTTGATTGGCGCGTACAAGCGCTGCAGCCACATCTGGGCAGACAGAATTTCCACACATCCGGATCTGCTGTTCCTTTGTCAAATTGATGATTTTGAATTTGCGGGTCTCCGGGTCAAACACACTGGCCCGGTCAATGACGTAGCTTTCCGGGAAGCCTTGGGCCCGGAACAATTCACGGGGTGTCAACATCCGCATGCAGATGTCCCAAATGACCAAACCATTCACGGTGGCAAATTCGCCCTCAAATTCGATGCCATGATTACGTAGGAATTTTGCAACACGTCGGGCACCGGCAAGGTGCTCTTCCGTCATGATGGGCGCTATGGCTTCCGCCTGAGTGAGGCCAAAACGTGGTTTAGTGCTAACGGTGCGAAAGGATTCGTCCAGAGCCTGGCCGTCTGCCTCACTGCCATAATATAAATTTACGGCACCCAATTTTGCAGCCACAAGGCCATGATGTTGACCGCCGGCAGTCATTGAATGGATTGGATCCCCGACATCTGACCCGATATTTGTACCACGCAATTTGACCATATTGGCCGTAATCAATCCCAAGGTTGATGCCGCACCACCATGAGTGTTGGGATGATGGCTACCTGAGCAGATCGTTGGTGCTGGTTCTTCTGCGCTTGAACCCACGGCACCGGTGTTAAATTTGGTTAAGGCCGCCGTGATTAACGCAGTCTTTCCACCACCACCAGGCATCACAGTAGGCGCCGGATCCGTAACAGCTTGTCCGATGCTTTGGCCGAATTCGCGGCAAATGGAGGCAGACACAAGAGCCCAATGACCGCCCTTAACTTCGGCACAAGTTGTCGGTCCCGGCTTATCCACCGGTACATTGCGTTGATTTTCAGCATTGGCATGCTCAGTAAGAAAGGAAGAGCATACCCTGGCATCCACTAACGCCTTTTCACCACGGTGGGCCGCAGTGATGGTTTTACCCGGTTCATCAATCGGCTCAATCCGATCGCCGCCTTGATGGGTACATGAAACGAAGAAGGGTTTTTGAGCCTTCAAAATATAACGATCCACACCGCGCGCAGTCCGCCGAAGTGTGGCCTTGGCCAGAGGCCGACGGCAGCGACACTGACGGGCTTGCCGTTTTGACAGGAAAATGGAATGGATTGGTAAATCCCATTGAATACATTCCGCGATTGCACGATAAGGTTTCAAACCAAGGCCGCGGCATATTTCACGCGGCGCGTGCGTTGGCTTCGGCCAGACAATGGGACACCCGTCGCCGCGGGCGATCATATACAAACGTTTGCGTATCGTGCGCGAACCATAGTCACAGGCACGCAATTCCCGCGTTTCGTAGTTATAGCCAAAGCCCCGGATCATTTCTTCCCGCGTAACTGTATCGCCCAATACCTCCAGCATTTCGTCAAGATCCGGTGAATCAGGCGATACGCCTTTGCTCAAAGCATCCAGAAACGCACGCCAGGTGCGGCCTTTATGTTTGGGATCAGGCCGGTTATTGGACAACAACGGCCCCCATGTTTGGATCTCTTCCACATTCTCCATGTAGATGGAGCGAATGCCATACTTGGCCCAGCGAAGGATGACGAACGCCAGGCCACGGATCTTCTTGCTGACCGGTTTTCCGCCCTTGGCTTTGGAGAAATGCTTGCAATCCGGAGAAAACCAGGCGAGCGCGACGCGCATACCTTTCGTGATGATCCGGGGAATGATGTCAAAAACGTCTGTTTCATAATGAAGTGTCTGCGGATGGTTTATACGGTGCATGCCCAACGCATCCCAAGCGTGGTTGATCGCATGATTCACAAACCGACCAGTAGCCATTTCGATACCGATAGACGCTCCGCCGCCGCCGGCGAAGTTGTCAACCATCAGCTCATCGAAGATGTCCAATATGAAATTTTTACTGATCACAATTTTAGAACTCCACGTCGTAGGTATCATCCCAAAGCTTTTTGGCGTCGGTGAAATTGGCTGCGCCGCCGAGATCTTCGAGCAGCTTGCGAGACTTGCGCTGTACGAATTCCCATTTTTCAACCGCCGCCTCCGCCTCATCAATTTGCTGCTGCAGCTTTTCCTTTACGAATTCGCGCGCGTTCTCCACCGAGCAGCCATATTCCTTTGCCAAGCTTTCATCAGTCGCCGAAAGCGTATCGTTTAATTTATGTCTAAGCATCTCAACCAGATGTACTGGCAAGACGCCATTGGGCCGTTTGGGATTCAGACCAGCCAGGATGTTTTCGAGACCGATCAGGGCTGTCGCCGGTGATTCGCCTGCAGGAATTTCTGCCGTAATTTCGTAACGGATATGCTCGTAATTTCCGAGATTGAAGAGTCGGCCAATGGTGATTTTAGAAACATTCATGATCTTTTTTTAATTAATTTTCCAACTGACAAGATGCGGGTTTCCAGGCAGTGGCAATCCATAGGTTTGCTTAAAAAACGCTCGCATCGCAGGTGCATTTTCAAAACCGTCACCGACCGCCAATTGATACTGTTCTTGACTGTCCAACTGGCGACCGTTCAGCGTGATGTCCTGATCGGTGATCTGGATCGGCAAACAGTCCTGGCAAGTAACCAGCTTGATCCGCCGACAATGCGGCGTCCGCTGGCCCTTGAACAACTTCAACCGGTCGCCTTTGTTTGGTGGCGTTGTTTTCTCGAACAGACGAATGGTTGAGGTTTTTGTCCCGCCCTCGACCTGTGAGACGAAACGGTCTTTGAAATTGTAGGTAGTTTGCTTCACGCTTTTTTATCCGGATGTACAGTTTGCTGTGTTTGTGGATGACGCATTTGATCACCCGTTGTTTTTCGAGATAGTTGAGACAGTCTTCGACTTGGTGCTTGGGCGGAACAAGGATTGGCCAGCGCCGACGTAACGCGATATTGATCTGGGCTGCCGAAAAGCGGCCGCGCCAGCCATAGACGATCTGCCGGACTGCCCCCGCAATTCCACCGCGTTGGAAAACGAGGTAGGCAATGGCAGCGATCCGGGCCTGTTCGGCTTTGTCCCTGTCATCCATGTGCCGGTGTGGATCATTGCTTCCATTCTTCCGGCAGTACGCAGTTGTCTGGAGCATCTTTGAACATTGGGGCGATTTGCTCGTGATCGTAGCCGCAAATACCTGTTCCGATCGGCGTGACCAGGAATTTCAATTCATCATGCAGCCGGGCATAAGCAATGAAGCGATCGACGTAATGCTGAATTTCACTCAGAGGCAACGAGATCAAATTCCAATCCATTGTGGGAATGGCAAATGATTTTCCTGTCGGACCAAAACCGACACCTTGAACAGCGGACCAGTGAACCTTTGCCTGGTGCGCGGCACCTGCAGCATGATTGCCGGCCTCATTACTGCCGAACACGAAGATGTTCCGGCCATTATTGAGATTAGGAGTGAATTTCATACGACGGTGAATTCACCTTCAACTAATTTGTAAAGCTGGCCAGCCTTGATGCGTTTTCCGTCAACCTGCTCAGTTTTCACACAGACCAATTGCCAGTGAATGCCGTCATACTTCCATTCAGCCAGGGTAAGCCAGTTCCCTTCTACGCCGGCGGCGGTGCTGTTAATTCCGACAGCAGCAATCGCTGAGTTCTTACCCTTAGATACGAGCTTGGCGCCGTCCCCCGACGACGCGAGCTGGGCGCCGTACCCCGACGACGCGAGCTGGGCGCCGTCCCCCGACGACGCGAGCTGGGCGAAACGTTCATCACTGGCAGTCACCTTGGATGATTCCGCCGGCTTGTCCTTGGTAAAACAAAAAGAAAACACCAGGCTGATTTGTGCCTTGATCAGATCGGCGATACCGATCTCCTTTTTAATGGTCAACTTGGCCGTGACGGTCTTGTCTTCATCCTCCAGACCATCTTCTGCTTCAACTTCTGCAAAGCGGGATCCGATCAGGTTGTAATAATTGAAAATCGCCAGCGGAAATTTACAGAAGTGAAAGCCGCCTTTCCCTTGTTGTACGTCATCAGAAGATGGGCAAAGCACTAATTCGCCTTTGTGCTCGTAGGTTTTCCCAAGTTCATACTGAAAATCTTGGCATTTGAGATCTGCGTTGAATGCCTTGAATCCTTGGACAGTTTTTTTTGTTTTCACGGCCATAATAATTGAGTGTTGAGTGTTATAGGGTTAACTTGCGGGTGTTGACTGACGGGCATCGGTGTCCGTTAAACTAGGTTCGATAAAAAATGATTCTTCCTGGACAAGTTTGACGCCAAGCAGCGCAATGGATTGATCCTTGTTGTCTTTGAGGTAAGTGATCAAAGCGTCCTTATCCACCTCCTCCTTGGTCCTAACGAAGTTATGAGGCATGCGCACCCCCTTGATCGCTGCCAGCACTTTATCCCAGTTCCACGCGCGAGACAGAAGCGCCAGCTTGGGCGTGCCCGTACGGAAGCCCAGTATGCCACTGATAAATTTCAAAGACTTGACGCCTTTTGGAAAAACAGTCGGGCTTGATTCCGCCCAGACATGCAGAGCTTCGGTTTTGGCTTCGACGGCCTCTGCCAAGACAGCCAGGCTAGATTCGTATTCCTTGTTCACCGTTAGAATTTTTCCGTCACGTTCGCTGATGATTTTCCGCTGTGCATTCACAGAAGCAGCCAGGCTTGTCATCATGGCTTCGGCTTCTTCGCGGTTGGCAATCTCCGGCAATTTGATTTTGATTCGTTTTTTGCTCATAGTTGGTTTGGTTGATACGTTTTAGTTGGTTTTTAAAAATTCAGTTAGTCTCATGGCCGCCGACTTGCCAGCGTTCATTTTCCAAATCGATCAATTCCTGGATCCGTCCGGCACCTTCGGCGTTGCCGGATTCATCGCACGCAGCCATGCGGCAATTCAGCTCACGCAGGCGGGCCATGTGTTGTTCAAATGGAGTCATTAGTCGTTTGATTGATTTCGTTTTCAATTGGAAACCGGTCAATGGCATCCCGTGTTGCCCAGGCCACGCTTTCAAGCGCAGCCAGCGAGGAAACCAATGGATGACTGCCAACTGGACGGTGAAATTCGCGGGCGGCATCAGCCTTCAATTCGGCAATCCGTTGTTCGAGCGCGAGAAGTTTCTCCACCCACAATGTGCGTTGCTGTGCATTCATAAAATCGAGATAACAATCGCGATGAACACACCAGCGACGATTCCCCAGGTGAAACCCGCATCAAACCCCTCCATGAAAATGGAGCGTTCAGCGGCCTTGGTATGCGCATCCACGTTGGCGAGGCCGCTGCCTTCAAAGACTTCTGCAGGACGGCTGCAATGCAGCGGCAGGTGAGGATTGGTCGAGATCATTGTTTTGCCTCCTTAGCTTCGAGCCAAGCCACGGCCACCGCGGCGACCTGAACGATTTCATTTACCAGATACCGATGCTGCAAACTGTCGAAGGCGAGCTTTGCATCTCTGACGGTGGCCTTCTCCAAGTTTTCGATGGCATCGGCTATTTCACCCAATTCCTCGACCAGCACGCCAAGTTTTCGCACCTCATCCACCACCGGAGACGAACAGGTGAAAAGGTGCTTCCCAGCCTGGAAAAGCTCTTCCTGTTGAGCGCGTTCAGCCTCGACTAGAACGGTGGTGTGTTTTTCGCCCAGCGCAACCAACCAACCAGTACAGAAGCCATAGACCCGGCGCAGATGGCCTTTGCTCCAACCTGGATCGCGTAGGAGGGCAGCCAATTGCCCAGTGCCAACCGTCAACTGACGCAGGCGCTCATGGTGATTGACAGTTTTGTCCGCTCCCGCAAACACCGCCTTGAGCGTATCGGCGTCAGAATTGATCAGGTTCAGAACCTTGGCGCGGATCATACAGCCCTCCGTGACGGTTCGGGTTCGGTACGTTCATCCAGCGCGGCTTGGACATAATACGCCGTTAATTTTTCACCGTCATCATCCGCGGCATCCTTCGCGTCCTGCAGAATGTCGAAGAAATAACGGATACGGCCTGGCTTGCGCTCGATGTTCCGGAGCAACTCAGCATTTGATCTAGCATCCTTCATGCCCAGGCCCGTGGCGATCTGGATCAGATCATCCTTGGGATTGTTATTCGGCAAACGCAGGATCCCATCACGACCGCCGGCACGACCGATGAATTGCTCAAGATAAATGCTCTTGGTGTCAAACATCTGATCTTCGCTCTCGGGCGTCAGGGACCAGATGATCGCGCACTTTGTTTCGTCCTGGACACGGCGGACGAACTGATATGCCGGCTGGATCTCCAAACTTTTTCCAACGGCGATCAACCGCTTATCTTTGCGGATCATATCCTGCATGTTGTCGATGATCGCGCACTTGATCTGCCCGTTGACTGGCATCATGCCTTCAAAAATTGTTCGGCGAGCCTCGGATGATGTAGCGTGCTTGCTTGCGCCGCATTTACGGGCCCATGTCATGATGAAATCGGTAAGATTCCCGTTGTCTGATGATTCAAAATGTTTGATTAACGGACTGCGCAGTGACAATTCGTTATAGCTGGCCGACTTTTGCAAACCGGTCGGACCGACAATCGGGCCAAAGCGGTTGACCCGGTCTTTCCGCATCTTCTTTTCAATGAACCGGCGGATGGTGTGGAAGATGGATGTTTCAAAAAACGGGATGCCACCCTGCAACAATTCGACACGCACCTGTTCGCGCATCGCCGTAATCGCGTTCAACAAATTGGTGGCACTGATATAAGGGCTGACTAGTTCATTCCCATCGGCGTCGCGCTTCCAACGGCCTTTAAGCACACGCACCCAATTGGTCACATCAATCGTGATGCCCAATTCCTTGGCCCGCGGTAGAAAGACACCAACGTCCCGGCTGCATTCGTCGCGGATATAGTTTTTAAGCCAGCGGTAGGGTTCCTGTAGTTCCTTGGGCATCAGAAGCATTTCGGCTTCGATGGTGGAATCATCGAACAAGATCATTGAGTTCTTGCGGTGATTTTTTACCTCTTGTTTGGTATCGCTCATCTTTTTCTCCAGTGATTGGTTGCGGTTATTCGTCTTCCGAAATAATCGGTTTGCGCCGTTGGGCGCGGGTTTCTTCGCGTGCTAGTTTTGCCGCCTGTCGGCTGAATTCGTCTTCGTCAACGCCGGCGGCTTTTTGCCGTTGGCGATCGCTGGTTAATTCCGGCCGCGGCATCGCCGGCAGGTTGGTAACCACCTGGCCGTCACCAACACCATTACGGGCTTCGTGAACTTGGGCGCCGGTGGATCCATCACTACGGATCGCCACGACACTGCGGCGCAATGCCTGGGCATTGCGGCGGGTGGCATCCAGACCGATGTCCAGATCAGTGCCGTAGCCAAAGGCACGGCGGCGGAAACGGGTCATACGATTGATCTGTTCGGCATGGCCAAGAATCACGCCGGCTTTGCGTCCCTGAAAATCCTGGGCAAGCACCACAGTGGCGATGCAGTCCGGCGCGAACGGGTTGAAATACAATTTCACCAGGGCGCCTTGCAGCGAGTGCATCCAATCCGCGCTGAAATCGAACACCTCGCTGTAACCCTCCATCAGGCACACCGTTTTGCGGACCTTAAATCCGCGCACCGTCAATGGATCCGTGATGACCGGTGAGAAGATCCAGGACTGTTCCTGTTCGAGTTTGCGAAGATTCTGGATCTTGTAACGGTCCCACAGTTGCCGCGGGATCCACTGGCCGTATTGGCGCGATTTGACGAGCTGCGAATTATGCTCGGTGATCGCCTCACGCAATGCCTTCAATACATCTGCCAACATCGGGAAATGCCGCCGTGGATCCGTAGCGCCACGGCGACAGGACATGATCAGCGCGTTGATCTCTTCCTCTTCGCCCATAAACCGGCCAACTTGACCAGGCATTGCGGACAGCTTGGTCCACAACCGGTTAAAAACGGATTCAACCACCTTCTGGTGTGGCGAGCTTGCGCGAATAATCTTAATGTTCAACGCCCCGAGCGTGTCTGTGACCAGATTGGAAGCGCTGACGCCGTGCTCCAAAACCATCTCACGCCAATAACCGTGCTCGATGAAAATCGTGTGCAGCGTTGCAGTGAGATCTTCGGCGCGATACGAGCTACGCGGCCGGGCCGTGTAATTGAAACCGGGAATGAAGTAGCAACGATGATCTACCGGCAGGATGAATTGGAAGCGCCCAACCATCACCCCGAAATTTTCCGCGCACTTGTTCCCCGGTAGATTGAATGGCACGCAACAGACCATGTTGATCGTACCGTCGTCCATGGTGCCACGCTCACATGGCTCAATCTCCCGCTCTTCACCGGTCGCGTCGTCCACGGTCAGCATGAGTGATCCCGGCGACTGGACCATGTTCAACCAGGCATTTCGCGGCGAACGGTACGCGAGGATCTCTGATTCAGTCACGCGCACCTGTCCGCGCATGTAGGGCGGCAATGGATGCTGCCCGGCATCAAAACGCGATTGAATCAATTGCGCCGTGCCGTAATCCAGCAATCCGCGTTTGATGGCGATACGGGTCGCCTCCGGCACGCTGCCGGCCGTCGCGTTGCGGTTCGTCTGCAAAGTCAACGCCCGCACATCTGCCGCTTGTTGGGCGGTGAATTTGTGCTTCGGCTTGCGGCCGGCCATTTTGCTTTTGGGCAAAAGCCCATCAAAACCATTGGCGTCAAAAGCCTGGCACCAGTTGTAAATCGTGTGAAATGGATAACCCACTTTACGGGCGGCATCGCGTGTGCCAGCACCGGCGGAAACGAGGGCGCGATAGGTTTCAATCGCTGAGCGGCGCAGCGTCGCCGTCCTGATGTCAGCATCAGAAATGGCCAAATTCCGTTTAAAATCAGTGGCCGCGGCGCCCTCACTAGCGCCGCGACCAGCGGGTTGTGCTGATTCCAACTCACCCGCGGTAGCTGTTAGGACATCGGTTGCCGTTACAGTCATATCGGCGGACGGCAACCGATCTGGATAAACACTGCCAGCCCTGGTAGAACCGCCGAAAGAGGATTCAAAGCGCGGACCGGCTTCGTACTCAACCCCTGTATGGCCAGCCTCAACAGTGGTGATATTCGCGCTTTGAAATTGAATTCCCAGACTACTTGCACCGCCTTCGCAGCTACGGTCCATGATTTCCTCAGCTCCTGCGGACGCATTACCGCGGGCCGGTGATTCCATCGGTGCCGTTACTGTTTTGTCGTTGGGCTTACTGGCGTTCATCTGGGAAATTTTTAAAATTGAGGTGAAATCATTTCTTGACCTTGGCCGCGGCGGCATAGACATTTGCCATGGCCCGTAACGTTTCTGCGGCCGCCTCACATTCCTGTGGTGTCATCTGTTCGGCGGTCTTCTCGATCACCGACATGGCGGCTTCCCGCTTGAGCTCTGGCAATGCGTTGAATTTTTGGATGTCACGGGTGAACAGATCGGCAAAGAAATCGGTTTGCTTGCCTTTGGGACTGAATTTCGCCCGGTCACCAGTACGAACTGCCGTAATGCCTGCGAGAATTCCGCCCAAGCCGATCGGCCTGGACTGTTCATGCTCACCACCGACGTAAGCCTGCAACAGCTTCGGTTCGTACCATTCCTTCAAAGTGACTTCTTCAATCGCGCCATCCTTGGCCCCACCATCCACGTTGAACGTGTATTTTTTCTTGTCGGCAAAGGCTTCGTGGACTTGTTTGGCAGCCTTTAACAAGGTGCTTGATATTCCGACTTGTTCGGCCAAATCGCCG
The DNA here is from genome assembly GCA_036498725.1 of Verrucomicrobiia bacterium. GTDB lineage: Bacteria > Verrucomicrobiota > Verrucomicrobiia > Limisphaerales > UBA11358 > UBA11358. The sequence goes on from DASYEY010000160.1 coordinate 10,696, forward strand.
ATCGTCTCGCTCGAAGAGCCACTGAGTGGCTCTTCGGAGATTTGTTGGGAATTACGCAGATTTTCGAGTCGGCGAAGACGGCTGGCTTCGATGGCTGGCTGTAGATGCGGATAAGCCAAATACGCAATTGCAGATTTGCTCAGATGACGAACATGAATCAACGAATGCAAAAGCAGATTTGGGGCATCGGTACTGTTACATACCTGCACTGGGATTTCTACCAATTGCCACCGTATCGCCGCCTTCAACAAAGTGCGGCTGTGGTCGTCAATGACACAGTCATTTTCATCAATGAGAATGGGCCGAATAAACCCAGCTTTTTTCAAGCCGGCAGCAATGGCACGGAATTCCTCACTGTCTTCCGGCAGCTCTGGCAGCCGGCGTAATGCAGTTGTGTATTTATTTTTGAGGTGAACGGGGTCACGTTTTTGTATATTTAATTGCATAAAATCAAAGCACGACGGCATACCGGCCTAATTCGTCTTCCTTGTTGATCACTGCCAAATTCAATGTCTGGCGTTGCTCGTTGGTGATGCCTTCTGCATTGGGTATGTCTTGCCGCCGAATAGCCGCCAACGTTGAAAAATCCCGAGCGGCGGCAACGCGCTCTAAAATCGGTCCGCAAATTGGGCAACTTAATGTCATGACTTAGCGGTTTTAACTTTCGCCTGCAGTTCATCAATCGTGTCCAGCGCAGCAAGTTGGGCATTGATATTTTTCCATGCAGGATGAGCGGCCGTTATTTTTGCGCGTAATGCCAAGATCACTTCGCGGCGGCGGGAAATAGAGTCCGGTAGCGTTGACAAAACATGTTCAGTTAAAACTTGATCCGCATCCATAAAGTTAGTGATTAAACAGTCACAGATGACCTGATGGCTTGATTTTCAACTTTGGTTACTTCCGAAATGTCTTTCAGATCCAAAATTTTTACGATTGAAGCCACTACTTTTGAAAACCTTGAAGGCCGTTCCATAGCTAAATGTATGGCCGTTTCTGAGCAATGAGCCTTCCGCGCCAAATCTGCAAAGGTGAAAATTTCTTTATCAGCCATTTTTTTGCGCAGATGAATTTTATTGATTTTATTGGCTGCCATGTGTTAAACGTTTATTAACTAAGCAGATATTGCTTAATGATTAAACAATCGTCAAGTAAAAATGTTTAATAATTAAATTTTTTTGTGAGCGATGTAGCCCTTTATAAAAACAGTCGTCAGCAGGAATTCTGTAACTTGTTGAACAAGCTCGAAGCGATCGGCATGAACCAATCTGATGTTGCAGCGCGACTACATAAGACGCGCGGAGCGATTAGCCAGTACGTTTCTGGGTATGCTAACCCAAGTGCAACCGTATTGGAATTGATGCGATCAATTGTTGAGGAAGTGCTTGGACCACCCAAAGAGGAAGAGCCGAACGATTATCAACTAAAGGAGCAAATTGATGATTTAAAGCGGTTTTCACCACCAGACTATGAGGTGATAAAAACCACCATCAATCTTTTGCATAAAAAATTACCTGCACATCTTAATTCTTCCACAAAAGATGCTTCCAAACGAATGGTAGGCAAAGCCGCGGCCGCTGTGCTAAAGACCGGCGGTAATCAATCCGCAAAATGAGAGCACTATATCTGAGTTGTTTTGCCCAGCGTTCAAATTGCTCAGCCATTTCAATTCTCTGTTCCGCAGTCATCAATGCAGCCTCTTCTTCCAGACCGGGTTCCAATGTGACCCGACAGTATGGTTTTACATTTTTCATAGGAGAGACCAGCATTATAGGAAAGGTTGGACATTGCCTGTCCTTGGGAATAACTCCAATAACTTTATGAAATCAACTTCATTTATTCTGATTGCAATTGGAGCCATGCTATTGGCTGGCTGCGTCTCTTATGGTCGTAAAATTGATCAATCCAAGGCTGCTCAAATCAAAATTGGGCAGACAACTCGCTCGCAAGTAGTCCAGTTAATCGGGTCACCTGATCAAATCACCACCATGGGCGATGGATTGGTAACTTTTCATTATATGTTTGTAAGGGCCACTCCAAACGCAGCTAATTTTGTTCCGATCGTTGGTGCTTTTGCTGGTGGTGCCAACGTGCAGAATGAATCTTTAATGATTATGTTTACGAACGATGTGGTGAGCCAATTTATCAATTCCTATGGAGGAAATGAAATGGGCATGGGCGCATCTGCCGCCAGTACTACAAGTTTAACAAATACGGTTGATAATAAACGGCCCAAATAATTTAGCGAAAAGGTGTTGACAAGCGGCAAAGGTCTGTTAATCTTTCACCAGAATCAATCGTGATTCTGGCCTGTACCTGGCTTAGGTACAAAACGAAAAAAAACATGTTACTCAATAGCCGTTCCACTCGCATTCAACGCTTTGGCCCGTCCGCCAGCTCAATGCGTTCACAAACACCCCTGACCGATGAACAGATTAGGGCTGTAGCCCCATCAGTTTTCGCTGATGCCGCCCATTCTTCGCGGTCCTCCCGTTATGCCGCCATTCCCACCAGTGAAGTCTTGTCCAGCTTGCGCCGCGAGGGGTTTCAACCCTTTTCCGTGACCCAGGGTGGGAGCCGTGATGAAGAAAAACGCGGTTTCACCAAGCACATGCTGCGTTTGCGGCACGAATCCAACGTCGGCGTGCAGGTTGGCGATTCTTTCCCTGAAATCGTTCTGGTGAATTCCCACGACGGCACCAGCTCTTACCAGCTCATGGCTGGCATGTTCCGTTTGGTTTGTTCCAATGGCATGGTGATCGGCGCCGGCAATGGTTTTGATGAAGTTCGCGTCAAACATACCGGCAATGTGATCCCGGCCGTCATTGATGGCTGCGTGGAGATCTTGGGCCGTCTGCCGTCCGCTCAAAACGAAGTGGAAACCTTCAATCGCCTCCAACTCACTCAGGGAGAACAGCAAGACTTTGCCACCGCGGCCCTGGCTGTTCGTTACGAAGAAGACGAAGCACCCTTTGAAGCGGATAAGCTTCTGGCAGTTCGCCGGCGGGAAGATGCGGCGCCGACGTTGTGGAATACCTTGAACACGATTCAGGAAAATGTCATCCGCGGTGGCGTGCGGTATGCCCTCCGCGACGAACAGGGATTCACCAAACAACGTCGCCGCACCCGCGCTGTCCACGGCATTGAACAAAACGTCCGCCTGAACCGCGGTTTGTGGGTTCTGGCTCAGGAAATGGCGAAACTCAAAGCCGCCTGACCATTCGACAAGCCGCCACCTGGCAACAGGTGGCGGCACTTAAACACTCAACCCGTGCTTGGCGGTTCCAAGCATTCAAATGATTATGAAAATGGACAGTCCAACTCAAATTCTGATGGTGATCGCGTCTCAAATACCATGCGTTGCTCGAAAAATGGGGATCTATACGAACGAACAACATAAAATCCGTTTCCACAATATGCCCCGATCGTGGCTGGTGGCGGACCGCGTTCACCGGGATCACTGTGGTTTTGATCCTGATCTATTCCATGAGCAAATCGGCGTCTGGTCCAGCGGTGAACGTTTGGGTGCCTTATTCCTGCTGAATGTGTGGAATCCTGGCTACGCCAGGGACAAGGGCTGGTTCTTTAACATCATGGACGCCGCCGGCACGTTTGACCCGGACAATATGGGCGGAATTATAGAATGGCTTCAACATCCCATCTTTCCCTAGACTGATGCCAATATGGGCAATCAAACGCGCGATCTGAAATGCACGCTACCCAGTGAAGTTTTCGGCGCTGTGCAATGGGCGGCCAAACGTGCCGGCAATCCACCCGGCACGGCATTGCCCCTGGCAGATTTCCTGAGCCAAGCCATACAGGACAAGCTGCGTGCGATTGTGAAGGAAGAAATTGGCCGCGGAAAGAACGTGCCGCCCGACGTGGCTGCCGCTATCACCCACCATGAGCCGTCAAAGTGAATCCATCGCCCGGATCCGGGCAGAGCGCCGGGCCGCCAGCCAGTGCGTGATCTGCGGCAACCCTTCTTTGAAGTATCGTTGCGACAAATGCCGCCCGCGACTGTCGGCGTCAGAACGCAGTAAGATCAATCGCGGGAATGCCAGGCTGCCTCGGAAGCGTGGTTGAGTAGGTGTTGCTGCAGCTCGGTTGCCGGTCATCTGCAACTCTGTTTTGGCTGGTCTAAAACTGTTGCAAACATTTCCGCCCTCGGCTGTTTTTTCAAAAACCGGCGCCGTCTGTGTTTTTAGCGGTTGTCGCCTTGTTTTTCAGGCTCTTTCAGCTTCTTTTGCCCTGTTTCAATCTTTCCCGTTGTTCTCCCCAAGTGGCCATCTGATACGCATCTATTCGAATGAAAAATGTTTCAACAAAGTTTCCCGCTTGACATGCAACCAAATGGTTGCATATTATGGCGTATCGATGGATGCAGTATTTAAAGCCCTGGCCGATGAGAGCCGCCGCTCGTTGCTCGACCAGTTGTATCGGAACAATGGGCAGACGCTAGGCGAATTATGCGGGCATCTGGACATGACGCGGCAGGCGGTGACGAAGCATCTCCGGTTGCTGGAAGCGGCCGGTCTGGTGAACGTCCTCTGGCAGGGGCGGGAGAAACTGCATTATCTCAATCCGGTGCCGATCCACGAGATCTCCGAGCGCTGGATCGGCAAATACGAACGTCATCGCCTTCAGGCGTTGAGCGATTTGAAACAAGGTCTCGAAAAACCACAACCAAAAGAGAAAAAATGAAACCACTGAAGCAAGTTTACATCAGCTATATTCGTTCCACGCCCAAGAAAGTCTGGGAGGCCATCACCAAGCCAGAATTCACCCGCCAATATTGGGGCGGTATGTCTAATGTCGGTGATTGGAAGGAAGGCTCAAAATGGGAACATCACAACCCGGAGAGCGAAGTCTGGATCACCGGCAAAGTCGTCGAAAGCACGCCGCCCAAATATCTGGTGCTGACCTGGGCAGATCCGGATGACCTCAAAGACAAATCCCGCGTCACCTTTGAAATCGAGCAGATGGAAGACATGGTCTGCCTCACGGTGACCCACGGCAGTTTCACGGACGGCTCGACCATGGCGGGCAAAGTTTCTGGTGGCTGGCCGCGCGTGCTCTCCAGCTTGAAGACCTTCCTCGAAACCGGCAAGGGGCTCAATATCTTCTGCAAGGGATGAGGAGAATTTCAGGACGGGGATCAACCGAATTGACAAGATTTAGAACGGGTGGCCGGGTAATCCTGAAAATTTGGTTGATCCTGTCGTTTATCTGTTATTCAAATATTTATTGAGTTTATCAATCGCATCACGCGCCTCTGAGTCGCCGGGCGCCAGCTCCAGATATTTTTCCAGATCAACCTTTGCCCCCTGGTAATCATGCTGTTTCTGTTCGGCGAGAGCCCGGTCTTTATAGGCTTCGGTGTTGCGGGGATTCAACTCGATGGTTTGATTCAGATCAGAAAGTGCGCCGTCCGCATCATCGGCGAGCCACTTGTCTTTTGCCCGGTCAAAAAAAATCTGGGAAATTCTGTGATTGATGTCGGCCAGCAACGCTTGGTCAGGGTGCAATGTTTTCGCTTGGTTGAAATCTACCAGCGCTTTCTCCGATTCTTTTTGTTTTTGCCGGATAATCCCGCGATTGACCAAGGCTTTCAAATTGGCCGGATCGATTTGGAGGGCAAGTCCAAAATCCTGAAGTGCGCCGTTTAGGTTGCCCCGGTAATTTTGGGCGATGCCACGCTGGCAATAGACGCTGGCATTGGCCGGTTCTGACTCGATGATTTTGGAGCAATCGGTGATGACAAGATTCAAGTCGTTTTGAGATTTGGTTGAGTCGGAACTGGCCGGGTCAAAAGACCATTGTAACAATAATAAATAGGCCCGGCCCTTGCGGGCATTCACTGCATTTGGGTTTAGCTCGATGGCTTTGGTGTAATCGGCAAGCGCCGCCTCAATTTTGTTAGCCACATCGCCAGCCATGAGGGGGAAATCAACGTTTCCCGCCTGTTTGTTGGGAATATATTCGACCGTAGCACGACCGAGATAGGCCTGCCAGCAATCTGGTTTTAGCGTGAGGGTTTTGCTATAGTCGCCGAGCGCGGCCAGCGCGTCGCCCTTGCCGCTTCGGGCGAAGGCGCGATTGAGATACGCATCTGCGTAATTCGTGTTTAATTCAATGGCTTTGGTATAATCCGCAATTGCATCGTCCACATCCCGCTTCGCCATTTTTGCGTTGGCCCGGTTATTATAATAAGTCCAATGATCCGGTTTCAGCTCGATGGCCTTGGTATAATCCGCGATCGCGCCATCAATGTCACTTTTGGCCATTTTTGCCATGCCTCGATCAAAATAGGCGACATTTGATGCCGCGTTTTGCTCGATGGCTTTGGTGTAATGGCCGATGGCGGCGTCCCAATCTCGTTGGTGGTAGCTGGCATTGCCGTCTTCCACGGCATCGCCAAAAACTCGTATCGAAGAGAGGATCAAGCATCCGAAAAGGATCTTTGTACGGGAAATAATCACTTCGGCATTTGCAGTTTAATCTTGTCTGCCACCTGCGCCACGTCTTTGTCGCCGCGGCCGGAGAGGTTCACGATGATGATTTTATCTTTGCCCATTTTCGGCGCACGGACCATGCATTCAGCGATGGCGTGCGAGCTTTCGAGGGCAGGGATGATGCCTTCGAGGCGCGCGAGTTTCATGAAGGCTTCGAGTGCCTTATCATCGGTGGCGTAGGAATATTCCACGCGTTTGGCATCGTGCAGGAACGCATGCTCCGGTCCGACGGCGGCGTAGTCCAAGCCGGCACTGACACTGTGCGTGCCTTGGATCTGGCCGTTTTCATCCTGCAAAATATAACTGCGTGTGCCTTGCAGCACGCCGAGCGAACCGCCGTGAAACCGCGCCGCATGTTGTTCGGGTAAAATGCCGTGGCCGCCGGCTTCGACGCCGATCATTTGCACGCTGGCATCGTTGAGGAACGGATAAAAAAGGCCGATGGCATTTGAGCCGCCGCCCACGCAGGCGATGAGCAGGTCAGGCAGACGCTTTTCCTTTTCCAAAATCTGCTCGCGGGCTTCGTCGCCGATGATGCGTTGAAAATTCCGGACCATCACAGGATACGGATGTGCGCCATAAGCGGTGCCGAGAATATAATGCGTGCTACGGATGTTCGTCACCCAGTCGCGCATGGCTTCGTTGACGGCTTCCTTCAAGGTTTTTTGCCCGGCATGCACAGGCATGACTTCGGCACCGAGCATTTTCATGCGATAAACGTTTAATTCCTGCCGGGCGCAATCCACCGCGCCCATGTAGATGACACATTTCAGGCCGAACATCGCACTGACGGTGGCCGTGGCGACGCCGTGCTGGCCAGCACCGGTTTCGGCGATGATGCGGGTTTTGCCCATGCGCTTGGCGAGGAGGATTTGCCCCATCGCATTGTTGATCTTGTGCGCGCCGGTGTGGTTTAAGTCTTCGCGCTTGAGATAAATTTTTGCGCCCCCGAGTTCCTTGGTGAGGCGTTCGGCAAAATACAGCGGGGATGGGCGGCCGATGAATTCTGTGAGGTAATACGATAGTTCGCGCTGAAATTCGGGGTCGTGCTGGGCGCGAAAATATTCCGCTTCCAATTCCTGCAGTGGATGCATCAAGGTTTCGGGCACATAACGTCCGCCGTAGGGACCAAAATGGCCCTGGGCATCGGGTAAAGATTTTTCGGCGACTGCAGTCATGGCACAATTCTCATGCAAAGGCGCGAAGACGCAAAGATTTTATTTAGCCATAGAGCACAGAGGAAGAAGTTCCCAACTAATTTTTAGCCACAGATGGACACAGATTAAACACAGATAAGCGGGAAAGGCTTTAGGCGCCGGGCTTTTCAATTTACGATTTATGATTGCGGATTTGCGATTCGTTCTCGCCGCTCATCTTCGTTTCAAAGTTTCTGCTTTCCAATTTTCCCTATCTCATCTGTGGCTAAAGATGAGTTGAGAGTTTTTTCTCTGTGCCCCCTGCTCTGTGGCAAAATTTTTTATTTGACCCACTTCACTTCGTTCGGCGGGCGAAAATCTTTCAATCGCTGGAAAATCTTTTCTGCGTCGCTTTCGACGATGACCAGTTCGCGATGTTGCGGGCGGATGAAGCCTTCGCTGGTGGTGTGATTTAGAAAGGCGATGAGATGATCGTAGAAGCCGGCAATGTTCAAGAGGCCGAAAGGCTTTTTATGCCAGCCGAGCTGGCTCCAGGCGAGGACTTCGAAAAATTCCTCGAATGTGCCGTAACCGCCGGGGAGGGCGATGAAACCATCGGATAGTTCGGCCATCAACGCCTTGCGTTCGTGCATGTCTTTCACAATGCGCTGGTCGGGCAAGCCTTCGTGGATGACTTCCTTGATGACCAGTTTCTCAGGAATCACGCCGATGACGTGGCCTCCGTTTTTAAGCGTGGCGTTCGCCACCGCACCCATCAGGCCGACCATGCCGCCGCCATAGACGAGCTCAATCTTTTCGCGTGCGAGCAGGGTGCCGAGTTGTTCTGCCGCCGCGAGATATTCCGGGCGCACGCCTTTATTGGAACCACAATAAACTGCAATCCGTTTCATTTATTCCAAGCAGAGTAGAACAAGGTGGCGGCGTTGCCCATTTCAATCCGGCACCAGTTTTTAGATGCAGATTGAAAATGTTCCATCCGGCCCATTAAGATGGCACATGAACTCCCGTTTGCTTTTAGCTTTGGCGCTGGCCTTGGGGCCTTCTCGTCTTTCGCTTTTTGCCGCCGATACGAATACATTTCCCGTCACCATCACGGTACAAGCTGATAAACCGATCGGGCCAATGACGCCGATCTGGCGATTCTTCGGTGCCGATGAACCCAATTATGCTTACATGAAGGACGGTAAAAAATTACTTTCCGAACTGGGCCAGCTCGGTACGCCCCAGGTTTATTTTCGTGCGCACCATTTATTGACGAGTGGTGATGGTGCGTACTCGTTGAAATTTGGTTCCACCAGCGCGTACAAGGAAGATGCGGATGGCAAACCGGTTTATGACTGGACGATCAACGATAAAATTTTCGACACCTATCTTGCCCGCGGCATCAAGCCGTATGTGCAGATCGGTTTCATGCCGGAAGCGCTCTCGACCCATCCGCAAAATTATCCGCATCAGTCACCGGTGAATGAACGTGCGCCGGTCGAAGGTGGACAGTCGTATCCGCCGAAAGATTACGCTAAATGGGGGGAACTGTCGTATCAATGGGCCAAACATTGTGTGGAAAAATATGGCCGGGCCGAAGTTGAACAATGGTATTGGGAAGTCTGGAATGAACCGAACATCAGTTATTGGCACGGCTCGCACGAAGATTATTTCAAACTTTATGACTACGCGGTAGCTGGCGTGCGCCGGGCCTTGCCCGATGCGCGTGTCGGTGGACCAGAAGTCGCGGGTGGCCCAGGCGGAAAATTCCTGCACGAGTTTCTGCAACATTGTGCGCATGGAACGAATTACGTTAGCGGACAGGTCGGTTCACCCTTGGATTTCATTTCGTTCCACGCGAAAGGTTCACCGGTGTTCACGAACGACCATGTACGCATGGGCATGGCCAATCAATTTCGCGATATGGACGGCGCGTTTGCCGTCATCGCTTCGTTTCCAGAATATAAACGTACGCCGATTGTCATCGGTGAATCGGATCCCGAAGGCTGTGCCGCCTGCCGCGAACCGCGCGATGCGTATCGCAACGGTACGATGTATTCGAGTTACACGGCGGCAAGCTTTCCGCGCGCAGTTGAACTCGCCGAGCAACATGGCGTGAATCTCGAAGGGGCTTTGACGTGGGCATTTGAATTTGAAGATCAACCGCCGTTCGCCGGCTTCCGTCAATTGGCGGCTGCGGGCATTGATTTGCCGGTGCTGAATGTATTCCGCATGTTCGGCAAAATGAGTGGTGAACGCGTGGCGGTGACCAGTAGCGGCGGACTGGATGCGCGGACCATTCTCAAATCCGGCGTGCGCGGCCAGCCGGATGTTTCGGCGCTGGCGAGTTTGGATAAAAATAAACTCACCGTGCTGGTCTGGCATTACCACGATGATGATGTGCCCGGCCCAGATGCGAACGTGACTTTGGCGCTGGATGCGTTGCCGGCCAAGTATGGCGACGCAAAACTGACGGAATACCGCATTGATGCCGATCACAGCAATGCCTACGCGTTGTGGTTGAAAATGGGATTGCCCGTGCCGCTGTCAGCTCAACAATTTTCCGAACTGGAACAAGCTGGGCAACTGGCAGCGATGCCTTCATCGAAACCAATCACTGTTACCAATGGACACGCTAGCTGGCAGTTTCTATTGCCACGCCAAGGTGTGTCATTGTTTGTTTTGGAATGGAAGTAAGCGAGCGGAGCTCCGCGCTTCAAATCCGTGGTGGGGCGAGACTCCGTCGAGCCCTAATCAAAAAGGCTACCAACTGGAAATTGTGCGTCCAACTAAAGTTAGGGCTCGACGGAGTCTCGCTCCACCCGAAGTTTAAGCTGATCTTGTAGGAGACGAGGTGACGAGTCTCTAACTAAAAAACAGACAAACACGAGGACGAGCATGACGATGAGAGCGAAGACGAAAGCGCCAACTTCACTCTCTGTCATCATTACTCATTTGGTCAGCGCCGGATAATCCACATATCCCTTCGGACCAGGAGCATAGAACGTAGTTGGGTCCGGCGCATTGAGTGGCGCATTCTGGCGGAAACGTTCCGGCAAATCAGGGTTTGCGATATAAGGCACGCCAAAGGCGACGGCATCTGCTTCGCCCGCCGCCAGCACTTCGTTGGCACTTGCCAAGGTGAATTTTTCGTTGGCAATGTAAACGCCGCCAAACGCTGCTTTCAATTGTGGTCCAATACGCTTTTCCCCGAGCGATTCGCGGGCACAGATAAAAGCCAGGCGCCGTTTGCCGAGTTCTTTGGCGATATAGCCGAACGTAGCCAGCGGATTGGAATCGCCGATACCATGGGCATCGCCACGAGGCGCCAAATGCATGCCGACACGGTCAGCTCCCCAAACAGAAATCACTGCGTCGGTTACTTCAAGCATCAGTCGCGCGCGATTTTCAATCGGGCCGCCGTAATCATCTGTGCGGAGGTTGGATTTATCCTGAAGAAATTGGTCGAGCAGGTAGCCATTGGCGCCGTGGATTTCGACACCGTCAAAACCGGCGAGTTGCGCGTTGATCGCGCCCTGGCGGTAGGCTTCGATCACGCCGGGAATTTCCGTCCGGTCCAGTGCGCGCGGGGTGACAAAAGGTTTTAACGGGCGTACCAGACTGACATTGCCTGCCGCCGCGATGGCGCTGGGGGCCACCGGCAACGCCCCATTCAAAAACATCGGATCAGAAATGCGGCCGACGTGCCAAAGTTGAAGCAGGATGAGTCCGTCGGCGCGATGAACGGCTTTGGTGACCAGTTTCCAACCGGCGACTTGAGCGGGTGACCAGATACCCGGCGTATCGGCGTAACCCACGCCCATCGGCGTCACGGAAGTCGCTTCAGAAAGGATCATCCCGGCGCTGGCGCGCTGGACGTAATATTCTGCCATCAAAGAATTGGGAATACGCTCCACGCCCGCCCGCGAACGGGTCAAGGGCGCCATGATGATGCGATTGGGAAAGGGCCAGGCACCGACCTGGATGGGATCAAATAAAGTAGGCATGGTTTGGTTCAAAAAATATGACGGCGCCACCATGCCACACTTTTAACGGGCCGCCAGTGCGTTGTTCACAATTGTTTGCGCTTCACTAACGATGGTTTGCAGATGTTGCGGGTCGCGGAAACTTTCGGCGTAGATTTTATAAATATTTTCCGTGCCGGAGGGGCGCGCGGCAAACCAGCCACTGGCCGTCACAACTTTCAAGCCGCCGATGGCCGCGTTGTTGCCGGGAGCGCGCGTAAGTTTGGCTGTGATGGCATCGCCGGCGAGCGTTGATTCTTGCACGGCTTCGGGGGACAGTTTGGATAACTTCGCCTTTTGTTCCGGCGTGGCGGTGGCGTCGATGCGTGTGTAATACGGCATGCCAAACTCGGCGGCCAGGTTGCGAAAATGTTCGCCGGGGTCTTTGTCGGTGACAGCCGTGATCTCGGCGGCGAGCAGATTCATGATCGGGCCGTCTTTGTCGGTTGTCCACACGGTGCCATCGCGTCGCAGAAAACTGGCCCCGGCACTTTCTTCGCCGCCGAAGCCAAATGAGCCGTCAAATAATCCCGGTGCGAACCACTTGAAGCCGACCGGGGTTTCGCACAGCTTGCGACCCAGTTTGTTCACGACGCGATCAATCATGCTGCTGCTGACAAGAGTTTTGCCGATGGCCACATTGGCGGACCATTGCGGACGATGCGTGAGCAGATAATTGATCGCCACGGCTAGGTAATGGTTAGGATTCATCAATCCCGCTGAGGGCGTAACAATGCCATGTCGATCTGAATCCGGGTCGTTGGCAAACGCCAGACGGAATTTATCCTTAAGGCTGACCAAGCTCGCCATCGCATAGGGACTGGAGCAGTCCATACGGATTTTACCGTCATGATCCACGGACATGAACGCGAACTGCGGATCGAGCTTCGGGTTCACCACGGTGATGTCCAACTGATAACGGGCATTGATCGGCTCCCAATACGCCAACGCGGCACCGCCGAGCGGATCGACGCCGAGCTTGAGGCCGGCGGCGCGGATGGCTGCCATATTCACGACGTTTTCCAAATCGTCAACGTAAGGCAGAATGAAATCAATTTCGTGCGTGGTCGCAGCTTTGAACGCGGTGGCAAATGGCAGGCGTTTCACGCTCGAATTTTTTTCGCGCAATAATTCGTTCGCGCGATCCTGGACCCACTTGGTCACGTCGGAATCCGCCGGGCCACCGTTGGTTGGATTATATTTGAATCCACCATCTTCTGGGGGATTGTGCGACGGCGTGATGACGATGCCGTCGGCCAGGCCAGTTTTACGTCCGCGATTGTGAACGATGATCGCCCGGGAAATCACCGGGGTTGGTGTGGCACCATCATTTTGTTGAATGACTGTTTCCACGCCGTTGGCGGCGAGTACTTCCAGCGCGGTACGTTGGGCGGGCGTCGACAGTGCGTGGGTGTCTTTACCCATCTGTAATGGGCCGTTGATATTTTGGCCGCGCCGGTAATCGCAGATCGCCTGCGTGATGGCGAGAATGTGCGCTTCGGTAAAGGTGCCGTTCAGCGATGTGCCACGATGCCCGCTGGTGCCAAAACTGACCAGCTGGCTGGCGTCGGCCAAATCAGGCTGACGTTCATAGTAATCACGTTCGAGCCGTGCCAAGTCCACGAGCAATGATTTCGGAGCCGGTTTGCCTGCGAGTGGGGAAAGTGCCATACAATTAATGTTTTGCTTATATTAACGGACGCGATTGGACGTTCCAGATTTCTTTTATTTTTCTCAAACGTGTCGTCGTGCTGTTGGTTAGACTTGGAATATGGTTTAGGACCCGCCCTTAAGTTTTAGCTTCATCCTCATCCTCGATTTTCACTGGTCAGCGAGGACGAGGACGACGATGAGCAGGAGGAGGATTTAACCGCAGTTTGATTTTAAGACAGATTTCATTTCTTCAAGATCCTGAATTGATGCAGGGCGATCAAGGGATCGACGCGGGCCAGCAAAAAATTAGCCCAATGATTTTTCCAGCGTGACCAGAAAGTTTGGCCCTGTTTCCATTGCGGCCATTCAATCCGTTGGGAATGTTTCAGGGTCTGGGCGAATAATTCCCGGGCCCCCGCCGCCGTGCTCTTGTCCGTGAGGCGCAACATCAATTCATAATTCAAATTTAAGCTGCGCACATCGAGGTTGGAAGAACCGACATAAATCGTGTCGTCGGCCAGGATCAATTTGGCGTGCAAAACCTGCGGCTGATATTCATAAAGTTCCACTCCGGCTTTTAGCAACCGGCGATACCGGCTGCGGGCGGCCAATTGGGAAATAAGGATATCGGACTTGCCGGCGAGGATCAGTTGAACGCGTCCACCCCGGCGGATAACGCGCAACAGTTCATGGCGCACCCGCCGGGTGGGCAAAAAGTAAGCACTGATGATCCGCACGTCGCGGGCGACGGCCAGGTCGCGGTACAGTGACGTTTGGAACGGGCTTGCGCCATGGCCGGGCTGGGTCAGCAGCAATTCCGCCGCCGGGTTCTTTTCCGGTTTGCGGCGGCGCTTGAACGCGCGCAGGCGCAACAACGGCCGACGGTGAAAGCCGGCGAGGGTGAACAAGCCGTCAAAGGAAGTTGATAATTTTTTGGCCAGGTCTGGATTTTCGATCTGTGCGCCCAGATCACACCAGCCGCGTGCGATGCCATCGCCGTCATATTCATCCGCCAGATTAAACCCGCCGATGAAGATGACCGTTTCATCGCAGAGCAATAATTTACGATGATCGCGCACGCCAAACCGCCAGAGGTGCAGGGGATTGAACTGCCGGACCTCCGCGCCGACCGCGCGTAGTGGATCAAAAAAATGACCCGGCAAAAACCAGGAACCCACGGCATCCACCAGCACGCGTACGCGCACTCCGCGTTTCGCGGCGTCCTGCAAGGCCTCTAAAAATTGGCGTCCGATCTTGCCGTCGGCATAGATGTAAGTTTCCAGTTGGATGGTATTCCGGGCGGCAGCGATGGCCGAAAGCATGGCCGGAAAAACTGACTCGCCGGTGCCATGCCACTTCAGCACAGGATTTAGTGACGACGACATGGTTTCACCGTAATTTCCCGGCAGTCAATTGGCAACCGGCTTTGTGAGCATGAATCAATGATCGCGTTGCCGGTGGTTATCTTTCCAGTCCTTCCACAGGATGCTGATGATCAGCCAGCCGCCGCCGCCGATCGCGACCAAAAAGCAGATCATTGCGATGCCGGGATAGCCCAGGATCTGGAACGGCGAACTGATCCGCATCATTAATGCGGCACCGACGATCAACGCGGCGAGCACGATGCCGGTGGTGACGCGATTGGCGATCTTTTCAAAACCGTGGAGCAGATGCTTTGCGTCCGGGGTGCGGACGTTGATCTCAAATTCCGCGTTACCGGCGGCATCCAGAATTTTATTCACGCGTTCCGGCAGGCCGCCGACGAAATCTTTCATCTCCATCAGCGAATTGAAAACATTGCCGGGCGAGCCGGCCTTGAGCATGCGGTGACGCAGAATTTCCGCCACATTGCGACGGACGGAAGCGTTGGGATTGAATTCCGGATGCAACGTCTGGCCGACTTCTTCAAGCTGCAACAGTGTTTTGCCCAGGATGGTCAATTCGGTTGGCACATAGAGACCGGTTTCAGCGGCCGCCCGCGACATTTGCAACAGCGCCTTGCCAAGATTTTGGTGGTTCAAGGTCTGGTCGCGCTGTTCGGAAATGAAATCGTTGGCTTGTTTGCGGAAATCGGCCTCTTTGAATTCGCTGTCAGTTTCGCTGATGCGCAGGACGATCTTTACGGCTTCATCACCATTGCCTTCGGTGACGGCGAGCAACAGGCGCAGCAGGGTTTCCTGCATGCCTGCCGTCAGGCGGCCGACCATGCCCAAATCCAGCAAAGCCAGCCGGCCATCGGTAGTCAAAAAGACATTCCCCGGATGCGGGTCGGCGTGGAAAAATCCATCCACCAAAATCTGCTTTAAATACGCTTTAAAAAGCTCCTCGGCCAGCGCGGCACCGTTGAATTCCAGGCGCACCAGCGGGCTCAATGCTGTGATCTTCGCGCCTTCCACATAATCCATCGTCAGTACATGGCGTGAACTGTAGTCCGCCACTGGCAGTGGCACAAAGATATGCGGGAAAGACTCCAGATTCTTGGCCAGAGTCGTCAGGTTGTTCGCCTCTCGTTGATAATCCAATTCCTGCAACAGCGTGTTTTTAAATTCGGCCAGCAACTTGCCGAACCGATAACGATGGCCGATCTCGGTGTGTTCATCAAAAAAATGTGCGATCTCCTCCAATACTTCAAAATCTTCGGCGATCTGCTGGCGGATTTCCGGCCGTTGCACTTTTACGACGACGGGACGGCCATCGCGCAACGCTGCCAGATGCACCTGACCAAGTGAGGCAGCCGCGAGATGTTTTTCATCAAAGAAAGCGAAGGCCTTGGAGATGCGCACGCCCAATTCGCTGGCGACAATCTGTTCCACCTCGGAATATGGGAATGGTTTCACCTTGTCTTGCAAGCGGGTGAGCGCCTTCAGATAAGGTTCGGGCAACAGGTCAGGGCGGCTTGATAATAATTGGCCAAATTTGATGAACGTCGGTCCCATCCGTTCCAGATCGTCCGCCAGTTCTTCCGGGTTAGGCTGGCCTTTGGATTCGGGCCGGATACTTTCGCCGTCCTGCAGGTCATCATTCGCAAATTCTTTCGCGAGGTCAGAGGTTCCGTATTTCCAAAATAACCAGGCGATGTCTTTGTAACGTTTTAAATGATGTGGTTTTAGGGATAATTTCATAATCGTTCTGACAGAATTTAAGGAGCACAACACGTACCGGTTCATTTTTAACGAGCAATCGGAGCTGTCGCAGCTAAATCA
>DASYEY010000161.1:0-15416 GCA_036498725.1 Verrucomicrobiia bacterium
TTTCACCCAATCCACCAGATTCGTTGCCGCCCAGACATTATAAGTCGCATTCGTGCTGCCGGAAAAATTCAGTCCAAAGTTAGACGCGCCAGGACCGGTTTGGTTCAACGCCATGTCGCTGAACTGCGGCGGGACAGGTTGACTGACATTGACCGTCACTTGCGCGGTACCCGAAGTGAACTGGCCGTCGTCCGCGAGAAAATTAAAACTGGCATAGGGGCTGCCGGCCTCACCGGCAGCCGGGGCAAAAATAATTTTCCCGCCGGCATCACTGACCAGCGTGCCAACGGAATTAATCGGCAAACCGCGTACACCAGCGGCGAATTGATAGAGCACACCTCGCGACGGCAATGATTGAATACGGAAGCTCAACGGCGCATCGTCCGGACTGATCGCCGGCAACGCAATCGTCACATCGTGATTCACATAACCGGCCGCCACCGTATTGCTCGCGAGCGGCGGTTGATTGCCGATGGCCAGACTAAAACTAGTGCCGCCCGCAATCGCTGCCACGTTGGTCAACAGGGAGGGAATGGTCGTTTGCTGCGCACTGTTGTCACCCCAGCCCGCCACCGTGCCGTTGGCTTGCAACACCAGATTGAACGCGGTGCCTGAAGCGACCGCACTGAGGTTCGTTGCCAGGGAAACCGGCACCGTCGTCTGGCCGCTGCCATTGCTGCCCCACGCGACGACACTGCCCGCCGCGCCGCTGACACCATAAGTCGCTGCCAAAGTTTCATTCAAGCTCATCACTTCCCAGGAAGTCAGCGCGCGATTGTAGATCTGGATTTCAGCAATGTTGCCATTAAAGAAATAGGAACCGGTTGTCATCGCCCCGATCACAAAAGGATAATTGCCACGCGCGTCCGCGCACAACGCGCTTTGCGACGCGACCAGCACGCCATCCACATACAATTTGATAACGTCACCAACGCGCACATACAAACCGATGTGCGGATTGCCATCCGTCACATTGCCACCGTAAAAACTAAAATCCGAACCGCAACCATTGCCGCCGGCGCCCAACCCGGCGCCCAGTTGACTGCCGTTGATACAGAACGCCCAATCCGAAACGACGTTCGGTTGCTCTGCGCCCAGTAAACCGGTGTTCTGATAAAACAGACTGGAGGAACTTCCCGCTGTGGACGTTTTGAACACGACGGCCAGGGTGAAACTGCCAATGGCCGCGAGCGGATCATCCGCCGCGCTGACCGTCAGATATTGGCTCAACCCGCCAATGAAACGGACGGTTTTGTGGCCATTCAAAGAATTGGCCTGCAAGGTCGGCTGGTTCGCGGAAACCGGCTGGACCGCAACCTTGCCATTGATGCTGTCCGTCCAAACGGCAACTGCGGCCGAACCCGGATTGACCGGAATCGAATCCGCCGTCCAACGCGCCGCAGGAGACAGATTTGCACCCGTGACGCCATCGGCTTTAAGCGCCAGGCTATGATATTGTCCGGCAGCGATGGCGATGACATGATCCAACCCGGCGGGCACATTGATCTGACCCAAATTATTTTCGCCCCAGGCCGTCACGGTGCCATCCGTTTTCAAGGCCAGGGCATGACCGTAACCGGCAGCAATCGCCACGACATTGGACAAGCCCGCTGGAATATTCAATTGACCGAATGAATTATCCCCCCAACCAACCACGCTTTGATCGGCCTTAAGCGCGAGGTTAAAATAACCGCCGGCGGCCACCGCCATGACATTCGTCAAGCCCGCCGGCACATTGGTCTGACCGTAGGAATTATCGCCCCAAGCGGTCACCATGTGATTGCCCAGCAGGGCTACGCTATGCTTGATACCACCGGCGATGCCCACCACGTTCGTCAAGCCTGCCGGCACATTGGTCTGGTTAAATGCGTTGGAACCCCACGCCACGACTTTGCCATCGTTACCCAACTCCAATGCATGATTCGCTCCATCCGCGATGCTCACCACGTTGGTCAGGTTGGGCGGCACATTCGTTTCACCGAACGTGCCGCCGCCCCATGCTTTCAATCGTCCACCGGTGGTGAACAATTGATCGGCTCCCCAGACCACTCCCCATGAGTTGCTCGCGACGGCGCGAAAATGATAAATCTGATGCGCGGCCAGCGAACCAAGCACCACGTTGATATTCGTGATGGAACTGCCGGCGGCCACCACGGCGGTCTTGAAGCCGTAATTGGCATTCGTTCCCCATTCAAACCAGGCGCTGGCATTCGTCGCGTTGCCGGTGACGGTGGCTTGCAGGGTTGCGCCAGCCGGCGTGATGCCGATGGCAGGACGCGTTGCCGCCTGGGGCTGGCCAAATACTTTATTGGCCATCAGGAATAAATGATCGGCGCGAACGAAAACAAATTTGTTTGGATCGAACGTGTTGGCGATTGTTTGCATATCCGCCGGACCCAGGCTCCAGACGGTCGCCTGGGCAGCGATGAAAATGGGTGCCGTGCCGTTCCAACCGGCAGCAGCGTTGGTGATGCCGGAAATCATCTGCGCCGTGGTCGAAGCGTAGGTCGGTGTCAGCTTGATGGTGCGCAACCCCAAATCCACCGCGCTATACGAACCGCCTTGGTCCGTCAACCCCAGTAATGATGGGCAATTCGTGGCGTAGATGCGGGCACGGGTGCTATTCACACTGTCCCAGACCGTGATGACGCGCAAGCCAGCCCGTTGCAAATACGGCGCGGAAACGGCGGCGAAAGCAGTCATATTCGCCGTGGTCCAGTTTTCCACGTGCGTATAGCCCGCACCGTTCGGGCCGGAGATTAAACAGTCATTCGTCGTGATCGTGTTCCAATAATAGCTGAACAAGCCGGGATCCAGATCCACGGACAAAGCTTCACTCGTCCAACTGATTGGCAGGCTGCCGCGCGCCGGTTTCGCCCAATCCATCTTCATCACATGCTGCATGTACTGGACGTTGTCGCCGTCGCTCAAGATCAGTGCGACATAGACTTTGTTTTGCAATGGCGGCGTCGGCGGCAGATCAGGAATATTGATCGGTCGCGCCACGCCGCTGAAAACGGAGCCGTTACGAAACCAATCACTGGCCAGCACCGGAATGCCGTAAGTGGCAATCCAGCCCAGGCCATTGGCCTCGCTCGGCCACCAACCCATGTAAACACTCTGGTTCGCGGTCATGCCGGAAGTGAATTGCGCCAGCAAATTTTTATCCTTGGGGTTCAGGGTTCCGGGATCCAGCCAAACGGTGGCAACTTTCAAGGCGACCAGGTAGTCGCGCAAATTACCGTCCAAATTTGTGCCCATGCCTGCCAGGATACGATGCGTGCATTGTGGCCAGTAGTTCGTGTAGAGATAACCGTAAGCAGCGAAATTATTGGCAAACAGACCGCGCAAATCATGCGTCACTGGCAAATTGTAAGGCGCGTTGGTCAACGTCGCGAGCAAGCTGGGATCACAGATCAATTCGTTGTTCACGCCCGCCATGGTGGTCGCCACGTTAAGCGTATCCGGCATGGCAGGGTCGGTCACCACTAACCCCGTAAAATTCGTCCGATATTTGAGAATCAGGCTATAACCATTGATGAGGTTATATGTGAGATTGTGGAGATTGAGCCAGGTCAATTTGCCTTCGCCATCCGTGCTGCTCACGCAGGCAACCTGGGGTTGCGTGCGATTGACAATACCTTCCAACGAAGCGAATAGATCAATCTCGCCGTTGCTGGCGCTGCTGACATCAATGACATCCAAGACCGGGACGGGCGCGGAAAACGTCGGGAGAAATTGATTGGTCGGCCAGGTCAAACCCAGCGCCGAAGCCAGCCATGGACAGCCCACTATGGACGCCAGCAGGAGTAATTTGATGAACGCGACGCGGCGGCCGATCACCCAGCGTGCAGTCGAATCAAATGTGTTTCCCGATTTTATCATGATAAAGCAAAACCGTTTCCAGCACAGCGACCGACTGGCTTGTTGGCGGCGCAGTTTTAAACAGCGAGGCAAGCGGCGAATCTCCCATGTCACTGGCCGTTCAATTCTGTCACCAGCACGTTTCGATAACTTGACAACGACTGGTCGCCATCCGCGCAATAATCGCGCACGCCGATCATGCCGTCGGCAAAATGATCGTCGTGGACGTCCAACACCGGCTGCTCGCCATCATTGACATAAATCCGCAAGCGTGACCCTTCCGCCTGCACTTTCAGATGATAGAACGTGCTTGCCGCAAATTTCATCGGCACCGTTTTGATCAAATGCCAGCCATTGTTGACATAACCCAATTCCAGACTGGCAGCGGACGGACTGATGCCAACGTAATAACCGCAGTAAGCATCCGCCCCGATATCCGGCTCGCTGGCGCGGAACACTAGACCCGCATTTCCCACCGAACCAACGGACACATCGGCCTGGTAAATGAAATTGGTAAACGCTGATGCCATCACCAAGGCTTTGGCGCCGCCAGCAGAAGCGGGCACAGTACTCAGCGTTCCCGCACGCGCCAGCCAATTGCCGCCGAAGACGGTCCAGCGCTGGCTCCAGGCCGGGTCAAAATTTTCGGCAAACTTCCCCGCTGTCGGCAGCGGCACGCCCAGATATGGAAACCAACTGACCCGCATGTGTTGCGCGCCAAACGGCACCAGCGTAACAGTTTCCAATGGACTACTGGCCGCCACCGGACTGACTGGCGGTTCAAAAGCATGGGTGCCGCGCCAGCCAATTGTCCAATTCGGCAAGCGCCGCGCTTGGGCGGTCAATTGAACGCTGGAAGCCAGTGGATCAAAGGGATTTTTGGGAGTCGCGAACTGGGTGAATTGGAACGAACTGGCGAGATCGTTGGAATTGATCTGCAGGGCATAATTCCACGGCGTGGCGGAATGAATCTCAAATTCATCAAAGCCCAATTTCAACGGATCAGGCGTCCGCACGCTCCAGCTTTCGCCGATCTTCAAAGAGTAAACCAGCGGGCCGCGATTCACCGCCACGGAACGGCTCGGCCCGGTTTGCGTTTGAATCGGCATCGGCAAATTCACGACGATTTGGTCGCCATTTTTCCATTCACGCTGGAGGCGGAAGAACGTGGCGGAGTGAATTCCCTTTTGCAATTGCCCGTTGACGGTGATTGTCGCGTCCCGGCACCACCCGGGAATCCGCAATGACACTGGAAACGCCACCGAATTACTGGTTGTGATCCGCAGGCGCACTTGTTCTTCAAACGGATACGTGGTGTCTTCGGCAATCTGTACCGGCGTATCGCCGATCAGAGAATTGACAATCGTCGGGCCATAAGCCAGCAGCGCCAAGCCGCCGTCGCGCGTCGCCGCCCAGGAGTTCTGGACATATTTGGGCCAGCCCATGTGAAAATTGTAACGGCAGCATGGAAAACCGGAATACGGGCCGGGCAACGTGCCATTTTCGTAATCCTGGTTGTAACCATGATGACCGTAGATCGCGATGACGTTGTTCGGCAGGGTAAAATATTGCAGGCCCTTGATGTCGTTCGCCAATGCGGCCGGCAGCGCATTGAAAGTGATGGTTTCCAGACGGTCGGCCAACACCGGATCCGCCGTGATGCGGAGCTGTGTTTCCAGGCTCAACATGGCTTCGACGATCGAACATAATTCCACGCCCTGCACGCTGGAGTTGCCGGCGAGAAATTCCGTACCGCTGTTGATTCCGCAACTCAAACCATGTTCACGCATCAAGGTATCCCAGCCGAGCGCGAGTGCGTTCAAGTCATCCGGCGATTCGGAAAGTTGATAATAGACTCCCGGCAGCTTGAGCGCCTGCTCGACGTTCACATTATGCTTCGGCTGATAATCCGTGCCATAGGTGTCAAAATTATTGCTCGTGAAAATATCGGCCCAGGCATAGGCCTGTTGATGCAACAGCTTTGCCAGGGCCAGCAGATTGGTGTCGCCATTCCGGTTGTAAAGCCAGAAGGCCGTTTCGATTTCATCGCCCGCCCGGGCTTTGCCCCACTCGACCAGTGGACGCCCGGGCAATTGCGCCAGCATGTAGTGAAAGTAACGATCCAGAAAATCAGGCACACGCGGATCCGCCGTGGCTTCGTAATAATCACGCAGTGCATACGTCGCCAACATGCGCGGCCACCAATCCTGGTTTGATTTCGGGCCGATGGAGCCATCGGGCCGCTGATGTTCCAGCAACCAATCAATCCATTTTTGCGCCTTCTGCTTGAGACCGTCATCGTTCAACGTATAGGCGAGGGCAATCAAGCCTTTGTAATAGTAAGGGCCACGTTCCCAAGCTTCACCCGTACCACCCAGCCAGGCGCTGTTCGTGCCGAGGTCATTGGCGTAAAGAACTTCGGCATTCCCCGTCAGGCCGTCGCGCTGTAATTCACATTGGGTCCGCAGCCAGCCCGCGGGGCGGACACTGCCCAGCGGCAGCGCGGCAAAAGGACCCGGCAGCAAGGGTGCGCGGTTCGTGACCACACCCGTTGGCGGGAGTTCGTCCGCCAATAAAAGAGAAACGCTGGCGAAAACCCCTGCCAGCGTGACCCATTTTGTCCTGAAAAAAAACGCCATGCCGGTTCAATTTTTAGCGGCTTGCACCAGCACCTTATTCGCTGGTTGCTCGCGCACAAAACCCAAATCCACGTATTGACCGCCCGTAGTTTGATGACAATGGATGGCGATCAGATTCGGACCGGATTTGAGGGCCGCGCGACCCGCCGGCGATAACGGAAAGATATCGTAGCCCGAAATGAAACCGTTGGCTTTGATGGCCAGCACACCGTTGATATAAACTTCAGCGTCTTCATCGTGATGCATCCATGCCTCAAGATTTTTGAAGCTGTCCGTTGTCAAATTGACTTCACGGCGCAACCAGATGTCATCCGTCTGCCACGTCGTACCGACGACGGAACTCGGCGTGCCTTCCGTACCGAAACCGCTCTCGCCCTGTTTCCAGGCAGAATCATTGAAGGCTTCCGTCATCCAACCCTTGCCCGGCTGCTGGACGGTATAGCTCCATTTCGCTGGTTGCGTATCGGCCGCCGGAACCACCGTGATGAGTTTTGGCCTTTGCGGCATTGGCGTCCAATTCGCACCTTTTGTTTGGTCGTGCTTGGCATACTTCTGCCAGACTGGCTTGTTATAAAGCATTTGCAGGAACACACCACCGACCACCGGACGGGCAATAAAGCCCACTTGGTGTGCTGTTTTGGTTTGATACCAATCGCTCATCGGATCGCGTTCCGGTGTGGCATTGATGAAGGCAATGATCGGGGCGATCAAAGTTTGGAAATCATCGCGGTTTTGCGTGAGGGTTGCCGTCCACGTCGTCCAATCCAGCTTGGTATAATCTTTGCGGCTGTCGAGTGGCAGACCATATTGATTCAGCTTTGTTTTGTAATAGGCCATTTCTTTCTGCGCCACCTCCGCCGGGAACAGGTTCAAACCGAGGATCCGGTCCCACACCAGGTTATATTTCTGACTCCAGGTGCCGGCCCGGTCGAAGGTCAGGCGGAAATGATCGCCATCTGCCGCCTCGGTTACCCAGCGTTGGGCAAAACTGCGGGCGAGCGCGTAATATTCATCAGCCTGTGCCTTGTCACCACGCAATTCACAAAGCTTGGCGAAAGAACCGAGACCACAAATCGCTTTGGCCGATAAATTCACGTTGTGCGCCAAATGGCCGGCGAAATCGTCCGTGCAAAGCTGGCGTTCGGGATCAAAACCTTTTTCTTTCAGGTAACCCGCCCATTGCTCCAATTGTTTCCAATATAATTCGGCAAACTTCGCGTTGCCCTCCATTTCAGCCACCGCGGCGAACAAGCACAGCAAATTGCCGCTTTCCTCGACCGGCATCTGGTTGTTCACCCCGCGTTCACCATCACCATAAACCTGGCCATTCGCCTGTGGATACGTGCCAAGATCATGCGGCGCGAAGGGGAATTTCCAACGATCGCTCGCCGCATAGTTCATGAACGGCACGATGAATGATTTCGCCAGCGTGGGGCCGAAGAATAAAAATTGCGGGGACATCGGATAAAAAACATCGGACGTGCTGATGCAGCCATTGGAATGGTTTTCTTTGCAAAACTGCAACGGCTGGCCGTTGTCGTCGGCAACAAACTTACCGGCGGCAAAACATTGGCGGTAGGCCAGCGAAGCGAGTTTCACATAATCATCGCCACCTGCATTGCGCAAATCGGCCATCAACTCAGTGTCAAAAGTTGCACAGCGCTTCTGCAAGGACGAATAATCATGCGCCGCCGCTTTCAGCAAATCAGCCGCTTCCCAGCCGTTGCGCCGCCAATAGGGGCGCAAATTTTTCTTCATGTACTGGATGGAATAAAGATCATCGTAAGCGAGCATCAACCAGCTGGAAACCGGCTTGGCCGCCACGGTGCCGAGATCGGCAGCGAAAGCGATGACGGCATTATTGTCCGCATTAGCTTGCAGTTTGGCGCCCGCCGGGGAAACGGTCAGCTCGCCATCCTTCATGAAATTATCGCGTACGGCGGTGGCCAGATTGGCCGTCACCGTGACATGTTTCTTTTTCGCAGCGGCCACATAGAAATAACCCCAATCAATGCGCAAATCATCGCCTTTTTTGCGGAGGACGGCCTGTTCATCCGTGCCCACGCGCCAGGCTTTGATCCCGGATGCATCGGCATTTTCAAAGCTGACCGCCTGATTCGGCGTGTTCACGGCGATCTCCGAACTCGCATCCAGATAAACCGCCGCCTTGTGTTTCGCACCATCCGTGGCCTTTACCGACCAGGTCACATAGGTCACTGGGCGCGACAACAAATCAATATTTTCTGGCAAATCCGCCGTCATGAACGTCAGCGTCACTTCAACGCCCTGCCCGGCAAACGTGTAAATCGTGCGCGTCGGCAACACTTGCAGATCCGTCTGTGGCAACGCCGGAACCGTCGCCGGTTCAGCCCCCATGAGACGAAACGTCTGGCCGTCTACGCGGATGAAGCTGGTCAAGCGCTGCGACTTGCCCGTCCAATGCGTGGTGTTGACATCCGTCAATTTATCGCCCGGCGACCAGATGCTGAAATAGGGATCACACGCCACCAAGGGGACGGATGGCGGACGAAAGGTTTCGGCGTGAGTCGCAAATGAAAAACCAATGACAACGGTGGCTGAAAGTAGAAATTTCTTGAGGCGGGAAAGTGAGTTTTTGTCCATGAAACGAAATGATGAATTAAATTGTTTAATCGAAAAAGCTTTTAAAAATTATTGCTCCAAGGCCGAATTACTGCCCACGGTCCAAGTGACCTCAGTGTGTGGATCATTATCATTATTCCACCGGGCACGCCAAATGGCATTATTAGGATCAATGACATCATTGCGTTTTGGACTTTCGGAGTGTCCGTCACAAAAAAGAAGATCAATGCGGTAATTATGACGATTACAAGGACGTTGATTTCCGGTTGTATCAGTTGGGTCCAAATTAGCATTGTATTTGATATTTCCTTTGACTCCATCCGACCGGGTATCGCCCAGCATGATCATATTCACCGGGCTACGCACCATGCTATCCTTAACCGGCCCTTGAGTAAATCCCCCATCCACGTCTCCACCCAAACCCAATTGAGGGCGAGCCGCCAAACTAACGCCCCAATCATTATACCCGATCGAAAACCGACTGCCTTGACTATCAGAATCACCGCTCATGATGGCGTAATTATCAATCTTATTATCTTCACCTTTGACAATCGCACCAGATGGTCCCGCCAATGTATTATTTACATTTGTATCCCACCAACTTTGCGATAGTGCAGCCGGACAAGAAAAGGCGGCGCGATTATTACCCATGGTGCTCAAAAGACGGGTTTGCCAAACATATGTATGGTTGGCTGTCCGATAGTTGCCTGGATATTGGTTATAATCACCAACATACATCACGCCGGAGATGCCAATTTGCCGCATATTGTTAATGCACGCAGTTTGTTTGGCTTTTGATTTGGCCTTGGCCAAGGCTGGCAGCAGCATGGCGGCCAGAATTGCGATGATGGCGATCACCACCAATAATTCAATCAGGGTAAAACCACGCGAGCGAGCACTCACGCGGGAACGACTGGAGCTTACGCCATCAAACGACGCGATGACGCGACTGGTTAAAGACTTTATTTTCATGGACTTTATTTAAAATAGACCCAGATGACGCCGGCGTCATGTGGCATGAATTGGCCACGGCAATCAAAAGGGCTTGTATACTTAACAAAGACAAATTGTTTGAAAACTCAATGTTTTAGCAGTTGGAACTAGCGTGGTGCGTGCGTTTGATCTGCCGCCACCTACGTCCTCTCTTGGAATATAGTTTCGGCACAGAATCTCAGCATCATCGGCAATCCATGCACGCTTTACCGCGCAGAGTGGGTTCCTTGCGTTTGCAAAGTATACAGGCCACGGCAATCAAAACCCGGCAAATCAGGCAAAAAACAAAGCCCAATGACGTAAATGAAAAGGGCGTCCCCGAAGGGACGCCCGTGTATTTTCATCAAACGACTCGATTACGGCTGATGCAGACGGAAGAACCGCGTGGGCTCAGTTGTGCTGATCGGAACCGCATTGGATACATTTCCGAATGCATCCGAAACACCAGTCGTATTAGTCGTCCACTGCGCTGCTGGCGTGGTCAGATTTGTTGCTGTCAATACGGTGTAACCCGCATTCGGCGCACCACCGGAACCAGTCAAGATCAAGTTGCCACCGGAAACCGTAACTGGATTGAAGCTAAACGGCACCCCACTGGCAGTGATGGTCAATTTGCCAGTGCTCGGATCAAACGTGCCGGTGCCCGACGGCAGAATGGCCACTGAAGCCGCATTGGCAAAATTGCCGGTGTGGCTTCCAGCGGTAAACAATTGGAATTGGGTGCCGTTTACCAACGGGCTGGTGCCCGTATGCGTTACCACCAACGTTCCCGCATATGTCACGCTGCCTACAACAGTCACGGTATCATTAGACGCACCGCCATCCATGCTGATCTTGACCGAAGCGGAACTACCTGCCACCAAGGCCAGATTGCCGCCGATCGTCAGTGTGCCCGTGGTCGAAGCCGTTCCTGGAGCCAGAGAGGCGCCGGAAGCCACGTTCACTGCTCCCGCGATAGTGCCCATGCCGCCCAAACCACCAGCATTAACTTGGGTGAGATTGGTGTAGGTATTAACGCCATTCAGATACAGCGTGCCGCTGCCATTCTTGGTCAATCCACCATCAGGCGATACCCCTAACAATGCTTGATTCACGGAAACGGAATGGGACGCAGTGTTAAAGATCGCCCCACCGGTTTTGACGTTAGCCGCACTCAAGTCATGGATGAAGTTGGTATTATCCGTACCGGCAACCAGCGTACCACCATTGAAATCCAACTCACGTTGGGTCGCACCGGTATTGCCGGTGGTGATTTCAGTAGCCGTCAATGAGCCGCCGTTCAGACTCATGATGCCGGTAGCACTGGCATTACGGGCCAATTGGACCAAGGACAGCTTGGCCGTTCCCCCGTTTTGATTCCAGGTACCAGCCGAGCCCTCACCGACCCAGGTATCGCCCGCAGAAGCATCAATGAGCCCGCTATTGACGTTGATAGCACCAGTGCCACCACCATTGGCGATGGAAATATTGGGACCATTGCCACCCCCGCCAGCGCCAGACCGAACATAAGTACCGCCATTGATATTAAACACACCGCTGCCGCCCTGGCGGCCAACCGCCAGCCAGGTGGTATTGGTGATGGCGCCGCCGTTCAGATTGATGGTGCCGAAAGCAGCAGGATCACCTTGACCAATCCAGATGTCGTTGTTGACTGACACCACCCCGCTGGCTTGATTCAAGATTCCAGTGCCGCCGCCGTAGATGCCGACAACGAACGGTTGGGTATCAGAATTGAACTGGCCGCCGGTCATATTAATCACGCCCAAGCCACCGCGTCCAACCGTCACCCAGTCGTGGATATTTAGGGTGGCCGTGCCACTGATGTTATTGGTTCCAGTGGTGTTATTATTTTCCGCAATCCAGAATTCATCAGCGCTGTTAAGCGTACCGCCGCTGATATTAAACGTACCATTGTTGGCAATCGTGTTATCGCCAGCGCCAGTACCGATGACCAAATTGCCACCGCCGCTCATGTTGATCGTGCCGCCGCTCATAGTCATGGCACAGCCCACGGAACCATCCCGTCCCACCGTGAACCAATTACCGATGTTGAGCGTGCCGTTCAAGATGTTGAACGTACCAACGGCGCCACCATTTCCGACGTCAATTTCTCCGGTGACGTTAAGCAAGCCATTGGTCAGATTATAGATGCCAACGCCCGTGGCAGCGTTGCCGATGGCCAAACCGTTGTTACAGTTGTTGGTACCACCCGACTGGTTGACAATGCCTGTCCGCGCGCCGGCACCATTCCAGTTGCCATCGCCGAGGTCGAACGAATTGCCGCCGGCATTATTAAGAATACCGCCATTGATGTTAAAGGTGCTGGTGTCACCGGCACGGCCACCCATGAGAATTTTGCCGTTAAGCACATTCAAGGTGCCGTTGTTCAAGGTCAGCGTAGATACGACATTGCCGCCGTCGCCGAAGATCAACCAACTGCTCAGATTGACCGTGCTGTTGCCATCAATCGTCAGCGCATCAACCGAGTTGCCCAGATTGCCGAGATCAATGCCGCTCATGTTCATCACGGCATTAGTGACCAAGACCGTCGCAAGGCTGCTTTGCCCGTTTAATGCCAGGTGATTCCCGCCAATATAATTGGTTTGAGCGCTGCTTGCTCCACCGTTAAATACCACCGAACCAGCCATGACATTGTAGCCGTCGGCATTTGCGCCAGAAAGGGTATTGGTACCAATGGTTGCATAAGTAAGTTGTCCCGTTCCGCTCTTGTACAACCCGCCGCTTGCCGTGGCATCTGCCATCCCGGTCAAAGTCAGATTGCTCACTGTCGTAAGCGTACTGTTGGTCGCTTGTGTTTGATAACCACGATTGATCGTGGTGGCTGGACCGGAATAACTCAATGTGCCGCCCGCCAGCACCAAGCTGGTGGAATTGGACGAAGAGGCGCCGATGGCACTCGGCAAACCTCCATTGGCAAGATTGGTCACCGACAATACGCCGCCGGAGATGACGGTGGCACCGGTATAGTTATTCGTATTCAGGAGGTTGACTGTGCCTGCACCCTGAATGCTGACTCCGGTGCTACCATTGATATGGCCGCTGCCAAACACCGTGTAAGTCAAATTGGTATTGTGAAAGGTTACGGAAAGCGGATTAACATTAGCGACCAGGTTAATCGCGGTCGGTCCGGTTGCCTCATCATCAAACAACACGCCATTTCCGTCAGCATAGAAAGTCGGTAATCCAGTGCCGAGGTTGATCCAGTTCGTCGTCAAGCCGACATCCCAGGCACCACCGGCCTGACCTTCCCAGCGCGGCAGGTTTACATTGGTGATCACTAAATTAATTGCATTGGCAGTGTTGTTGAGATAACCACCGACACCCGGAGGCAAAGGTCCCAGCACAAAGCTGCCCGAGCCAGCTGGAGTGGAGAAGGTGACTAATGGGAACTGGCCGATTTGCGGAACAGAATCCGCAATATTGATCGTGATAACACCATTGACCGTCAACGCTCCGTTGACATTCAGCGGGGCACTGACGGGATTTCCAAAGGCGCCGAGATTGAAATCCAATGCCGCCCCTACACCATTGCCCAAAGTGAGGCCGGGCACAGTCAGTTCCGAATTGAGAGAAGGCACCGTGATGCTGAGTTCCGCACCGTCACCCACTTTGTAGGCACCGCTGACGCCGCTGGCGCTGGCAATATTGATTGCCAAAACACCACCGTTCACCACGGTCTGACCAGAATAAGTATTTGGCCCGGACAATGTCAATATTCCGCTGCCAAGCTTGGTCAAACCTCCACCAGCATAATCATCAATCTCCTGCGAAACAGTAACGCTGTTGGCCTGCGAATCAATGGTCAGACCGCCGGCATTCAAGCCAACGAATGTTATATCATGTATGAGATTTGCATTATTAGCCGTGGCGACGACTGTGCCGCCATTAAAGATTACCTGACTGCCATCAGCAAGGTCACCCGTGGTCAATTCATTGATCAACAGCATCCCGCCATTCATATTCAATCTGCCGCTGCCACCCGCAACCTGGCCGATGTGGACAGTGCCTAAATTCGCAATACCGCTGTTCAAGTTCCAAGTCCCGCTGGAATTTTCACCGATCCAAACTTGACCGCCGATATTCGTGATCGCCCCGCCGTTTTGATTCACAATCCCCGGCCCGCCGGCGCCCACATCAAAATTAGCCCCACCATCATTGGCGTTGTCACGCGTGACAGACGCATTCTCGGAAATATTCAATTCGCCGTAGCCGCTGTTGCGGCCGATCGCCAGCCAGTCGTGCAAATTCAATACGGCGTTGCCGCTTAAATTATTGGTTCCAGTCCCGATATTGCTGCCGCCGCCGCCGCTTTGGGGCACCAGATATTGGTTGTGGGCATTGATTGTGCCACCGCTTTGAGTTAAGGAACCGATGCCGCCACCACCCACGAGGAATTGGCCGCCACCAGAGAAATTGATCGTGCCACCGGTCATGACCCCAATGCCAGTTGCGCCATTACGACCAAACACAAACCAGTCATTGGCGTTAAAAGTACCACCGGTCATGGTGAAATACCCGGTACCCACGGCGCTGCCGTTTTGTTCACCAAACCAGGTTTCCCGCGCAGTAGTGACGGTACCGCCATTAATGACCAAGGTACCCACGCCACCATTCCCAAAATCACCTTGACCGCAGACCAATCCAGGATTGGCACCGGTGTCGTTGACGTTACCATTGTAAACGCCGCCATCAATTTCAAGATAGCCAGTACCCAGTTCGCCAATTTGGGTCCGCCCACCGACATTGACCACGCCATTACTAAAAACGTAGGAACCATAAGACGCAGAGCCCACCCCCATGCGCAACCAATTGCCGCCGCCCGTATAGTTGGTGGAGCCAGTTTGCAACCACGCACCAGAAGTATTAGCACCGTTGCCAGCCAATGTGTCACCATGCTGGAAGGCCGGATCGCCCGCCTGAATCAAAATGATATTATTGGAACCAGCATCATCAGTGCAGTTGACCGTGCCACCGGGAACCCCGGTCGGGTTCCAAAGTGAAGCGTTGTTATAATCGTTTGTTCCCACGCCACCGATCCATTGGTTTTGCGCCAAAAGGCCCGCCGTCGGCGCAAGCAATGCAGCCGTCAAGGCGAGAATTTTGATCCGGGAATGACGTCCCGATCGGGCTATGGTTATTAAGTTTTTTGGAGTTTTCATTTATCAGATGGCTGTTTGTTTTTCGCTGTCCACGAACCTTCGGACTAAGAGACGGTGACACCAATGGCGGCAAATAGGTTCATGGGACGTAGAGGAACATTAAACCTGCCCCGCCAAACTGTCATGTGGCATGAAATGG
>DASYEY010000162.1:0-5343 GCA_036498725.1 Verrucomicrobiia bacterium
CAAGTTAAACCGCCCGGCGCAGGTGGCAACCCTAAAGGTGACTATTTTCCGTCCGGGACGGTTTGGGCAGGCTCCCAACCGCGGTGCAGCCAATTATCAGGCGGTAAATATTTTGAATTTAAGAGCTTTTGAACTACAATAAAGGGCATTGCGGAATTGACATTTCTGACGGCGAATATACCACACATGAAAATCTCAAGGCTGTTGCTCGTATTGTTGAATCTATTGGCGGTCTGGTTGATCGCACCCCGGGCACAGGGAGCCGTATTGGATGCCACATTGACCACGCTCACGACATTCAATAACACGAATGGGGGGGCGAATCCGTTTGCGCCGCCGGTGTTGGGTCCGGATGGCGCGCTCTATGGCACCACTGCTTATGCCGATACGGCCAAAGGCACAAATCTGGCCGGAGTGATATACGAAATCACCACCAATGGAGAAAACATAACCCTTCACACCTTTGATCAAATGAACGGCGAAGGGGTTTCCGCACCGTTGATCTTCGGCCGGGATGGGAACCTTTATGGGGTAGCAACGGCAGGTGGGACCAACGGCATGGGAACCCTCTTTAGATTTAATACCAATGGAACGTTCGAGGTATTGTATTCCTTTGGCCGGGTACGAAACAACCATGGCGTGGCCCTGGACGGGGCGACGCCTTATGGCGGGTTGGTTCAAGGACAGGACGGTTTTCTTTACGGCACCACCTACGGCGGGGGAGCCTCGAATGTGGGGACGATCTTCCAGTTTTCGACCAATAACAATACGCTGAACACGCTCTGGTCATTCAGCGGGACCCTGGACGGCGCGCATCCGGAAGAAACGCCACTGGTAGAAGGGCCGGCGGGAGTATTTTATGGCACGACTTACCTGGGTGGGATCAGCAATTGCGGCACGATTTTCGAAGTGACGTCGGGGGGCGCTTTTCGGAGCGTGATTCAATTCACAGGGCCCGATGGCCAGGGCGCGTTCAATGGCCTGAGTTTTGGTGCGAATGGCGATCTTTTCGGCACCACGGTCCAGGGAGGCGCCAATGGAGACGGCACGGTTTTCCGGCTCGATGCCTTTGGAACCCGGACGACGTTGTTTCAATTCAGCAAAACGGATGGCATGGCTCCGCAGAGCGGGATCACCGTAGGACCGGACAATGTTCTTTTTGGAACGACGGACAAGGGGGGTGCCAAGGGCTTTGGGACTGTTTTTCAGCTGCTCACGAACGGGCAATTGACCACACTCTATTCATTCACCAATAAGAACGATGGCGCAAATCCGGCATCCGGCGTGATTTTGGATGACAGCGGCAATCTTTATGGCACGACGGAGGCGGGCGGCACGAACAATGGCCGCGGAACGGTTTATCGTTTGCAGTTCGCATTCCTGCCAACGGTCACCTTCACTTCGCCGCGGGCCAACCAGCGCTGGAGCAACGATGTTTTCACGGTACGGGGCACGGTCACCACCAATTTTAATGTGACCAATGTGGTATATTCGGTGAACGGTGGGACGTGGACCAATGCAACGACCTCCAATAATTGGACCAATTGGACGGGTCAGGTGACGTTGATACCCGGCACCAATACCATTGCCGCTTATGCGTTGGATGCGGCCGGCAATACTTCGCCCACGAACACGGTAAAACTGGATTATGTGGTGACTTTCCCAATCATTGTCCTGACGAAGGGCGAAGGCAGCGTCTCGCCCAATTATAACAATGCGTCGTTAAATATCGGCACGACCTATTCCATGACGGCCAAGGCGGCCAAGGGTTCAAAATTCACCCGCTGGACAGATGGCAATACCAACAGCATCAGTGTCTTTCCGAAGCTGTCATTTGTCATGACGAATGATCTTACATTCATCGCCTTTTTTGCCGATACCAACCTTCCCAATCTTGCCATCACCAGTCCCAAGAGCGGCGCGAAATTCAGCAATGACATGGTGGTGGTAACCGGCACGGCGAGTGACAATCTCGCAGTCTCCAACGTGCAGTACTCCTTCAATTTTGGCGCTTTTTCCAACGCGACCACGTTGAACCACTGGACCAACTGGTCCATCACGCTAGCGCTGAGTCCGGGCACCAATTTCCTGACCGTCATCGGTTTTGACACGAGCGGGAATGAACGCGCAGTAAACACGCTACGCCTGGATTATGTTCCCAGCGACACGCTGGCCGTGAACATCGTGGGCAGCGGCACGTTGAAGCCCGATTACAATGGCGCGTTGCTGGCCTTGGGCAACAATTACACGATGAAAGCCACCCCGGCCCGGGGCTTCGGTTTTTATTTCTGGAATGGAGGCGTGCCCATGAGCAGCAATCCCACCCTCACTTTCACGATGACCAACGATCTGGTCATCAACGCCAATTTCAGGGACATCACGCCACCGGCCATCTCCATCACCTCGCCCAAGGCCAATGCGAAATTTAGCAATGCCGTGAATATCATCCTGGTCAGCGGCAAGGCCACCGATAATGTGGGCCTGACCAATGTTGGTGTCCGGATCAACAATGGCACATGGCAAACCGCTCCGGCCACAGGCACCAGCTTCTCGTGGAGCATTGACGCTTCGCCGGTCAAACGAGGCACCAATTTCGTGGACGCCTATGCCATGGATATCGACGGGAATCTGGCCACGAACACGGTGAAATTCATCGGCATCCTGCCGCCGGATTGGGCACCGGATAGCCTGGCCAACTCCACCCTTGAAGTGACGCCGGCGAGCGGTGACCCCATCACGGCCACCTTTGGCAGCACCAATTTCAGCCAGACGGATATCCTGACCACTAACGATTCCGGCACGGGTCTTTATACTTACAGCCAGACCGCTACGAACGCCGCCGAACTTGAATTAAACTTCGTATCGCCGCCCAGCCAGACCAATAATAATCCCCAGGACATTGTGTTGAATTTCACTGACCTGAATGCGGGTACGTTCACCAATGTGACCTCGGCCGACTTTGGCACGTTTGACATCGTGCCGACGGCAACGCTGGTGCCGACAAGCTGGTCGGGCCATACTGTTTCCACCACCAATAATGACAACAACACCAAGACTACGTTGCAGTTCAAATCCAAGACGTCGGTCACGCTGACGATCAATGGATCGCCCAACACAGATACCTACAAGGTCACGGAGGCGAGTCCGGTAGGCGCGTTGGTGGTGGTGACAGATCCTGGTGTGGGCGGCGAGGTGCATTATCTGCAACTGACGTTCACGGCCAAGAATGCCGGTTATTTCGAAGTGGATAATTATGATGGCTCCACGGGCGAGCCGGTGGACAGCGACTTCGGAAGGTTTGGATTTAAATAGGGCGCGGGGACGGCGGTCATAGACCGGCCGCTACAGGGTTTAGATTTACAGCGGGCTATTGCTGTCACGTTTTCATGTGACAGGCGGGGAGTATTCTGCCCTTGTTCCCCTGTCGGGCATTGCATAGATTTGCGAGGTTCCTCGCAACAACACATTTACCAGCCGATAGCCACGGATTATGCCTCACAAAAGAAAACTACGATATGGAATGATCGGTGGCGGCCAGAATGCCTTCATCGGCGCGGTGCATCGCATGGCGGCGAACCTGGACGGGCAAATGGAACTGGTGGCGGGGGCTTTTTCATCGGATGCCGCGAACTCGAAGATCACGGGGGCGCAATTGCTGCTCAAGCCGAAACGGGTTTATGCCACTTATACCGAGATGGCGGAGCGCGAGGCGGCGCTGCCGGCGGACGAGCGGATGGATTTTGTGGCGATCGTGACGCCGAATTTTTTGCATGCGCCGATGGCGACGGCCTTCCTGAAAAAAGGTTTTCACGTGGTGTGCGACAAGCCGATGACGTTGACGTTGAAGGAGGCGAAGGCCCTGCGCGAGACGGTGCGGCGGAGCGGGAAAGTTTTTGCGCTGACGCATAATTACACGGGCTATCCGATGGTGAAGGAGGCGCGCGAACTGGTGCGCACGGGCAAGCTGGGACGCATCCTGAAGATCGTGGCGGAATATCCGCAGGGCTGGCTGCTCGACAAGCTGGAGGCGACGGGCCAGAAACAGGCGGCATGGCGCGCGGACCCCAAAAAAGCGGGCGCGAGCTGTTGCCTGGGCGACATCGGCACGCATGCGGAGAATCTGGGGCGGTACATCACGGGGTTGCAGATCGAATCGCTGTGCGCGGAGTTCACTACGTTTATTCCGGGACGCAAGCTGGAGGATGACGCGAATCTGTTGTTGCGTTACAAGGGTGGCGCGAAGGGGGTTTTGCATTGTTCGCAGATCTCGTGCGGTGAGGAAAACAATCTGAACATCCGCGTGTATGGCACGAAGGGTTCGCTGGCGTGGCAGCAGGAGCATCCGAATGAATTGAAATATATCCCGAAGGGTGAACCGGCGCGCATTTTGCGGCGCGGGAATGATTACGTGAGCAAGACGGCAAAGAAATTCACGCGGCTGCCATTTGGGCAT
This sequence comes from Verrucomicrobiia bacterium, assembly GCA_036498725.1. Taxonomy (GTDB): domain Bacteria; phylum Verrucomicrobiota; class Verrucomicrobiia; order Limisphaerales; family UBA11358; genus UBA11358. The sequence goes on from DASYEY010000162.1 coordinate 4,454, forward strand.
CCGGAGGCGTTCATCGAGGCGTTTGCCAACATCTATCTGGAAGCGGCGGCGGCGATTCGCGCGAGCAACGGGCGCAAGGCGGGCACGGGTGATTTTCCGACGGTGAACGATGGGGTCATCGGCATGGCGTTTCTTGAAACCGCGGTGAAGTCGGCGAAGTCTAATGCGAAGTGGACCAAATTCTCAGCCATCTAAAAAACCTACCGGCATGAACATTAAATACATTCTCCTCCCTTTCGTAGCCACGACCCTGATCGTGGGTTGCGCCAAAGAAAAGCCCAATGAGGCGGCGATTCCCCAGGCGCAACCGACACCACCCCCTGCCCCGCCGGCCCCGGTAAAGCACAAATTTGTCGAGACGGTGATCGATGGCGTGGCGGGTTTTCAGGATACGCCGTTGCAGCCGGATGGTTTGTGGCATGTGCATGATCCGGCCCGGCCACAGCCGACGGTCGTGACACCCGGATCTTTCAGCGACAATGCCACGCCGCCAAGTGATGCCACGGTGTTGTTCGACGGTTCGAATCTGGATCAGTGGCGCGATAAAAAGACAGGCGAGGCGGCACCGTGGAAGGTGCAGGATGGCGTGACCACAACGGAGAAAGATGACATCGAGACTACGAATCAATTTGGGGATATCCAGTTGCATCTCGAATTCCGCGAGCCGGCACCGCCGCATGGCGACGGCCAGGGATGCGGGAACAGCGGCGTGTTCTTCATGGGACGCTATGAGATCCAGGTGCTGGATTGTTATACCACCAAAACCTACGCGGATGGCGCAACGGGCGGGATTTATGGGCAGCATCCGGCACTGGCGAATGCGGGCCGTCCGCCGGGCACGTGGCAGACGTATGACATCATCTTCAACGGGCCGCATTTCAGCACGAACG
>DASYEY010000163.1:0-17991 GCA_036498725.1 Verrucomicrobiia bacterium
GCGATACAATGCTGATTCCCAACGCGACGAATGGAACATATATCCTGTTTACGAATGGATCGCCATATCTGGTGCCTGGTGGGACGTACTATTTAGGGTTGCAGAATACAAATAGTGTGGCGGTGAATTACGGCGTGGAAGTGGATTTTCATCTGGTCACAAATTCACCATATGCTTTCACCATGGCAGCAACAAAGGTAACAGGAACGAATGCGCAGTTGAACGGGATGGCGACACCGGGCGGAAGGTTCCCGGGAACGGCATGGTTCCAATGGGGTATTAATACGAACTATGGCGGATTGACACCGCCGATTAATGTCGGTGTAGGAACGAATGTGGTGTATGTGACGGCGCAGATCAGTATGATTCCAAACATACCTTTCCACTGTCGTTTAGTGGTGAGCAATGTGTCCACGGTCACGTATGGGTTTGACCAAATATTGGATGAAGCGAATGTGGCAGTCTGGGGTGCAAACTATGTGGGACAGGCGAATGTTCCGTTTAGTTTGGGCAATGTGGTGGCGATTGCGGGAGCCTATGATCATAGCATGGCGCTGAGGAATGACGGAACCCCGGTCGCATGGGGCGATAATTCATTTGGCCAGAGCACCGTGCCAACTAATTTGAATTACTCGGTCGTGGCGGTCGCTGGCGGCCAATATTACAGCTTGGTGTTGAGGACGAATGGAACGGTATATGCCTGGGGTGGAAACATACTGGCACAAACCAATGTCCCGGCCGGGTTGAGCAACGTAGCGGCGATCGCCGGCGGAACGTTGTCCAGCTTGGCGCTGAAAACCAACGGTATGGTAGTGGCTTGGGGGCCAAACTTCTTAGGGTTGACCAATGTGCCAGCAGGTTTGAGTAACGTGGTTGCGGTGTCCGGTGGTACTTATCATAACGTAGCACTTAAAAACGACGGGACAGTGGTGGTGTGGGGCGATAATAGTTCTGGTCAAACAAATGTGCCGCCGGATTTAACGAATGTCGTGGCGATTGCTGCGGGCGGATTGCATACGCTAGCACTTAAAATGGATGGAACAGTTGTCGCATGGGGTGATGATAGCTCCGGTCAGACGAATGTGCCGCCAGGATTAAGAAATGTGGTGGCAATCGCTGCGGGTGGATTTAGCAGTACAATTCTGGAGCGAGACGGAACAATGTTATCGTGGGGTGATAATAGTGCAGGTCAAACAACCTTGCCTTTCGGCTTGACGAATGCTGTAGCTATTGCCGCTGGCAACCTGCAAACCATGGCGTTGACACCACTAAACGTTTATTCAACGAATGTGTCTCATGCTGTTTTGATTGGTGGCGCAGCGCAGACGAATACGATCTTCCCGAACGCCATTGTTTATTATCAAGTAAATGTGCCAGCAGACGCGACGGCGGCGACAAACATTTTGTGGTACACACAGAATGGTAATTTAGATGTGTGGTGGACAACGAATGTTCCAACGACGATCGACACGACGAATGATGTGTTGTTATTCGACAATGCGTTCAGTGGCTCGGTGACATTCCAAACGAACACCACTCCGATATTGGTGCCGGGGGCTACATATTATCTTGGTGTACATAATACCAATGCTTCGACAGTGACGTATGGTATCGAAGTGGACTTCCAGGAACCGGGAACGAGCACGAACATGTTGGCGCTGCCGGCGCAACCGAACATCAATGCTGGTGCAGGCATTTTGATGACGGTGACGAACACAGCGACGGATACAGACACAAATGCAACACTGGCTTACACACTGCAAACCACACCGGCGACTAGTGCTGTAATCAGCACGAATGGCATTATTACATGGACACCGCCATTGAATGCAACCAACCAAAACTTCAACTTTACGACCATGGTGACGGACGGAACGTTGAGCGCGACAAACCAGTTCAATGTGCTCGTGGTGATGGTGCCGGCGTTCAGCGGTGCGGTATCGATGACGAACGGTATCAGCCTGCAATGGCTGGCACCGACAAATGAACAGTTCCGGGTACAATACGCAACAAACCTCATGGTTCCGATCAACTGGACGTTGTTGCCGGGAACCATCACCTCAACGAACGGGATATTTAATTTCACCGATACGAATTCGCCATTGGTGATGAAATTCTACGAACTGCTGCTTTTGCCATAGTAGGGTGGGGAAACCGGGCCGCTAATCTGCGCTGATGCAAATGGTTGGCAAAAATCAGTGGAGGTTAGCGGTTTTATTTTTAATTTTTTTGCAACTCGCCTTTGCATTTTTCATGGCATGACGTAGTGTGAATTTTTGGGTTGAACAGAAATCCACAACTATGAGCAAGGAATTCATCCGCATCGGTGGTGCGCGCGAACACAATCTCAAGAACCTCACGCTGACGATTCCGCGTGACAAACTGGTAGTCGTCACTGGTTTAAGCGGCAGTGGCAAATCATCGCTTGCGTTTGACACGATTTACGCAGAAGGCCAGCGAAAATATGTGGAGTCGCTTTCCGCTTATGCACGGCAGTTTCTCGATCAGTTGCAAAAGCCGGATGTAGATTTCATCGAAGGATTATCGCCGGCGATCGCGATTGAGCAACGCAGTTCGGGCAGCAGTCCGCGTTCGATCATCGCCACCACGACGGAGATTTACGATCATTTACGTTTGTTGTATGCGCATATCGGCCAGGCACATTGCCCGGAAACCGGCGTGCCAATCTCTACGCAAAGCACCAGTGACATTGTGGACAAGATTCTCACCTTGCCACCGAAGACCAAAATCATGCTGCTGGCTCCGGTCGTGCGCCGGCAAAAAGGTGAATTTCGCGATGTCTTTGAACGGCTCGCACGTGAAGGTTATGTCCGTGTCCGCGTGGACGGCGAAATGCAGGAACTGGGCGAAAACATTGCACGCATCAAGCTCGACAAAAAGAAATTTCATAATATCGAAGCCATCGTGGATCGGTTGGTGATCGAGGACAAAATCCGCGTACGACTTGGCGATTCCATACAAACAGCCTTGAATCTGGGCGACGGTGTGGTTTTCACCTTGCACCAGCCTCCCAATGGCAAGGCTGACCAGTCCGGCGATAGCTGGATTGAGACATTGCATTCCAATAAAATGTGTTCGCCAGCGACGGGTAAAAGCTACGACCCGCCCACGCCGAAGCATTTTTCCTTCAACGCTCCCGCCGGAGCGTGTCCGACCTGCCACGGTCTTGGCCAAAAGATGGTGTTCGACGAATCATTCGTCGTGCCGAATCCTGACGAGCCGCTTGAAAGTGCGATCCAACCGTGGCGTCGCGCGGGCAAGCGGATGAATATCTATTATAAGGCATTGCTTCGCAGCATTGCAGCACACTTTGAAATGAATTTGGAAACGCCATGGCGGGTTTTGCCGGAAGATTTCAAGCGCGTATTGTTGAACGGTTCCGGCGAGGAAAATGTCGAGTTCAAATTTTGGCGCGCGGGAAAAGTCAGCACGATTGATCGCCCATTTGAGGGTGTGTTGCCAAACCTTGAACGGTTGGCGACCGAGAGCGAAAGTGAATTCATGCGCAACCGGCTCAAACAATACATGAGTCCGCAACTTTGCGATGTGTGCGGTGGAAAACGGTTGAAGCCGGAAATTCTGGCGGTGACTTTGGGGGGCGATGAATTTTCTTCGCAGTTCAAAAATAAAAGGGCGAAAATAAAAATCCCAGGTTTGTCGATCATGGATGTGTGCGGTTTGTCGGTTGAAAAGGCGGACGATTTTTTTGCGGCGCTCAAGCTGACGGAATTTCAGAAAAAAATTGCGGCGGAAGTCGTCAAGGAAATCCGCGCGCGTCTTGGTTTTCTGAAAAATGTCGGGCTTGGTTATCTCACGTTGGATCGTGAGAGTGGCACGTTATCAGGTGGTGAAGCGCAACGTATCCGGCTGGCGACGCAAATTGGTGCAGCGCTCGTTGGCGTACTTTATGTTTTGGACGAACCAAGCATCGGTTTGCATCAACGCGACAATGACCGGCTGCTGGCGACGCTGAAAGGCTTGCGCGATCTTGGTAATACGGTGCTGGTCGTGGAACACGACGCCGATACGATCCGCGCAGCCGATTATATTTTAGATCTTGGGCCCGGCGCGGGCGTGCACGGCGGCGAACTGGTCGCTGCAGGCTTGTTGTCAGAAATTTTGGCGAATAAAAAATCGCTCACCGGTCAATATCTGACAGGCGAAATGAATATTGAGGTGCCAAAAAAACGCAATGTGCCGACCGAGCAACGCGGATGGCTGGAGATCCTCGGTGCGCAGGAAAACAATTTGCAGGACGTGGATGTGCGAATTCCACTGGGTACGTTCACCTGCGTCACCGGCGTAAGTGGTTCAGGCAAGAGCACACTGGTTAGCGATATTTTACAGCGCGCCTTGTTCCGTAAATTTTACGGTTCAAAAGAACGGCCCGGAGAACATCGCACCCTCAAGGGTTTTGAAAATCTGGACAAGGTCATCGTCATTGACCAGTCGCCGATCGGCCGCACACCACGTTCCAATCCGGCGACCTACACGGGCATGTTCAATCATATTCGGGATTTATTTGCCAAGTTGCCGGCGGCAAAAGTGCGTGGTTACGAACCAGGACGTTTCAGTTTCAATGTCAAAGGCGGGCGCTGCGAGAAGTGCGAAGGTGACGGGGTATTGAAAATTGAAATGAATTTTCTGCCGGCAGTGTATGTCACCTGCGAGGCGTGCAATGGCAAGCGTTACAACCGCGAGACATTGGAGATCGCCTACAAAGGAAAAAACATCGCGGATGTTTTGGACATGACAGTGGAGGAAGGCGTGACCTTTTTTCGCGCTGTCCCGAAGATTTACGATCCGTTATTGACGCTCGCAGAAGTGGGCTTGGGTTATATCCGGCTGGGGCAGCAAGCGACGACGTTGAGCGGCGGCGAGGCTCAGCGCGTGAAATTGGCGACGGAATTAAGTCGCAAAGCCACTGGTAAAACGTTGTATATTTTGGACGAGCCCACGACCGGGTTGCATTTCCATGATGTGGCGAAATTACTGGAGGTGCTGTTTCGCTTGCGGGATTCGGGAAATACATTGGTCATCATCGAACACAATCTGGATGTAATCAAGACGGCTGATTGGATCATTGATCTTGGCCCGGAAGGTGGGGCGGGCGGTGGTAAAATCATCGCGGAAGGTTCACCGGAAAAAATTGTGCAGACGCCGGGAAGCCACACGGGAAGATATTTGAAGGAAGTGCTGGGCTAAAGCCGCAGCAAAGTGTCTTCAAAGACCGCACCCTCAAAGTCAACTTGTTCAACTTGAAGCCTGCCCGGTTTCATTTCCCGCTTTTGTCCCTGGGACGATTCCTTTAGCTTGGCGCATGGCTTTTTTACGGCGATGGCTTTTAGTGGCTGTCGTATTCACATTGAGTGGCGGACCGATGTTGGCGGCGAATTCGCGTGAGGAACGCGCTTATGCTGCGGCTGCGGCTGCTTTTCATGATGCAATGTGGAATCGTGCGGAAACAGAATTTGCCGCGTTTGTGGATAAATATCCCGAGTCTGCGCGGGTCCCGATGGCCGTTCTATTGCAGGCGCAATCAGTCTTCAAACAAGGCCGGTTCTCGGATACGCGGACGCTGCTGGCCGCACATCAGGTGCAGGCGACAAATCTGGCTGATCAATACATTAATTGGACCGGCGAGGCGCAATTTGCGGAAAGTAATTTTTTGGCCGCCGCAGGAACATTTACCATGCTCGCGAATGACTTTCCCAATTCCAGTCTGCGACTATCGGCCACGGTTAATGCCGCGGCGGCACACGCACAATTGATGCAGTGGCCGCAGGTGGAGGATTTATTGGAAACGCCGGATGGTGTTTTTCAGAAAGCGTTGCGGTCCGGGGTGGCTGACGAGTGGGTCTTGCGCGGGCAATTATTGCGGGCGCAGGCAAAGTCCGCTCAGAAAAATTTTCCCGGCGCGGTTGCCATCTTGCAGTCGAATCCGTTGGATGTGTTGCCGCCGGGATTAAGTTGGTCGTGGGGGTATTTATTGTGCCTGGGTAAGCAGGCAACGGGTGATCTGGCAGGCGCGTTAGCGACCTCCACCAATTTATCTCAACTGGCGGCGCAGGAACGTGATGATGGCCGGGCAGCCGCAAGCGTGACGATTCGCGCGAATTTACTGGAGCAGATGCAGGCGACCAATGAAGCGATTGCGACCTATCGCATCAATCTCGCCAACACCAATGCCCCATTGGAAAATCAACAACAGGCGATTTTTAAGATCGCTGAATTATCCGCTGCGCTTGGCCAATTCACCAATGCCGAGGCTTTATTGGATGGCTATCCGACCAATTTTCCCAATTCGCCGGCGGCCGATGTAGCGTTGCTTGCAGTTGCGGAATTGCATCTGCATAATTTTGTAGCGCAACCGGCGGCGACCAATGAATTGCCACTGGCTGTGGCTTGTTTGAATCAATTCATCGGTACTTTCACGAACAGCCAATACCTTGGCCAGGCATATTTGGACCGCGGTTGGTGTGGCTGGCATGCCCGGAAATTTGCCGATAGTGCGGCGGATTTCAAATCAGCGGTGGCGCATCTGGCGCACTCACCAGAATTGGCAGTGGCACACTTCAAATTGGGCGATGCGTTGTTTGAGCAGAATGATTTCAAAGGTGCGCTCGAAAATTATCGCATCGTGGTGGATGATTTTTCGGATTTCCCCGTCGTGGTGCAGACCTTGGATGAACGCGTGCTTTACCAGAGTTTACGCGCCAGCCTGCAGTTGGATGACTACACCGATGCGACTAATGCGGTGCTGAGGATCTTTAAAGATTATCCCGAAGGCAATCTGACCGACAACGCCATCCTGCTGCTGGGCGAATATGTGGCGGATTCCGGTCAAGCGACGGCCGCGCGAAAATTGTTTGGGCAATTCGCCCGCCAGTTTCCGCATTCAGAATTACGTCCGCAGGCGGAACTTGCCATGGCCCGCAGTTACGGGCAGGAAGGCAACTGGCCCGCGGCGATCACGAATTACGCCAATTGGCTGCAGGAGTTTTCTTCAAATGAATTGAGTCCGCAGGTGATTTACGCCACCGCCTTTGCCAATTATCAGGCGGGCAACGAAACGAATGCGCTGTCACAATTCACGCGGTTTATTGAGCAATTTCCCACGAATGATCTGGCGCCGCAGGCGCAGTGGTGGACTGCGGAATATTTTTTCCGAAATGGCGATTGGGGCGCGGCAGAGACGAATTATGAAAATATCTACCAAAATTCAGCGTGGAAAAATTCGCAACTATATTATCCGGCGATCATGATGGCGGGGCGATCGGCGATGGGTCGTCAAGGCTACCTCGACGCGGCGAATAATTATTTCATTAAATTGATTATTGATACCAATTGCCCTTCCGATCTGGGGGTGCAGGCGCGGTTTGCTTGCGCGGCGGCATTCGAGCAGTCGCCCTCTTCGGACACGAATAATCCATTCGCAAATTATTCCATGGCGATCAACTATTTGAACCAGGTGGTCCAAATGAACCCGACGAATGATGCGACCGCACGGGCTTGGGGTGAGATTGGTAAATGTAATTTTCAGATGAGCAATTTTGAAGCGGCAACGAATGCCTACGCCCAAGTCGTCAATGCGCCCAACGCGGATGTTTCGGCGCGCAGTGAGGCCCAGTTTGGTTGGGGACTGGCGTTGGAAAAAATGACGCAGGCGCCAGGCGCGGATGTGACAAACCTGCTTCAACTTGCATTGAATAAATATTTCGATGTATTTGACACCAGCGTCGGCAAAAATTTGCGCGACGGAGAACACGCGGACCCATTCTGGGTGAAAAAATCCGGGCTGCAAATAGTCAACCTATTTGTGACATTGAACGAACGCTCACTGTCACTGCCGGATTTGAATGCTGATTCGATCGCGAAATTGTGCGACCGGCTGGAGCGGTTGCTGCCTTCGACCAAGGATTTGATTGAGCGCAGCAAAGTGGCCGCCTTGGCGCGGCTGCCGGCGGCAAAAAATTAAACCGCTACTAAACCTAAAGGCGCTTCCCATCCGAATGTGCGTTTGACAGGTATGCGGCGCGGGTCTAGTTTGAGTTGTCCTATGGAACTTGCGGCTGAAAAAACTATAGTCATGCTGACGCCCCCTGCAGTGGCGGAAGTGAAGTATTTGCTGGCCTTGCCGGAAAACTCCGGCAAGCACATGCGTTATTATGTGGAGCAGGGTGGCTGTTCCGGGATGCAATACGGCATGGTTTTCGACGAAAAGCGCGACGGCGATCTAGTTTCAGAGCAATCAGGCGTGAATGTTTTGGTGGACCCGATCAGCGTGGATTATCTGCGTGGCATGGTGGTGGATTTTAGTGATGCGTTATCCGGTGGCGGTTTTAAGATCACAAATCCGAATGCCAAACACAGCTGCGGCTGTGGCAAATCATTTGAGGCTTGAGCGAGCAGGCTAGGGCGCGCAAGCCGAAACCGAGCCGTCTCGTGCGATGCGGGACGGCCTTTTATTTGGCGATATGAATGGCCAGTCATTCACTGATGCATTCCTTCCGCTTCTTTTGCTTTGCCTGTTAATTTCTTTTCCGTTTCACTAGACGCGTGATTGGGAATTTGCTCATGCCGGAATTGGCGGAACTGATCCGTCGTCGCGATTTTAACGGATTGCGTGAGATTCTTTGCAGTTTTCCGGCGCCGGACATCGCGGAGATTTTCGTGGATTTGAATCCGGACGACGAAGCCGTGTTGTTGCGGTTGTTGCCGCGCGAACTGGCCGCCGAGGTGTTTGAATATCTGCCGCTGGAAGATCAGGAGAAAACCTTGCAGGCACTTGGCAGCGAGCATGTGGCGCAAATCCTGAACGATATTGCGCCGGATGATCGCACGGCGTTGTTGCAGGAATTACCCGCTGCGGCCACCCAGAAATTATTGAACCTGCTTTCGCCCGAAGAACGCAAGATCGCCACGGAACTGCTCGGTTATCCAAAGAATTCCATTGGCCGCCGCATGACGCCGCGCTACGTCGCCATCCAGCAGAATTGGACGGTTGCAGAAGTGTTCGCCGAATTACGCAAACAGGAGCACAAGCGTGACGCGATGAATCAGCTTTACGTCACAGACAGCAAAGGCCGGCTGGTGGACTTTGTCCGCTTGCGCGATCTGGTGGTGGTGCCACCGCAAACTTCGGTTTTGGAGACGTTGGAAAACCAGAAAATTTTTCTACGCGCGACGGACGATCAGGAAACCGCTGTGACTTCGTTCAAAAAATATGACGTCAGCATGTTACCCGTCGTTGATTCCAATGATGTGCTGGTTGGGGTCATCACCGTGGATGATGTTTTGGATGTCGCAGAAAGGGAAGCCACCGAAGACATCCAAAAACTCGGCGGTGTGCAAGCCTTGGAGGCATCCTATCTCAAGACGGGAATTTTGGAGATGGTAAAAAAGCGCGCGCCGTGGCTGGCGGTTTTGTTTGTCGGGGAAATGTTCACGTCCGTGGCGATGCAGAATTACGGTGGCGAAATCCAGGAAGTCGTCGTCCTGGCATTTTTCGTACCGCTAATTTTATCGAGCGGCGGCAATTCCGGATCGCAGGCCACCTCGCTGATCATCCGCGCCATGGCATTGCAGGATGTTTTGATGAAAGATTGGTGGAAGGTGCTGCGGCGCGAACTCGTGACCGGGTTTTTACTCGGTTGCATTCTGGCTGCCGTCGGTATGGCGCGGGTTTTTCTCTGGCAATTTCTGCATCTGGCCGGCCCGGGCGGTTATGGGCCAAACTATGCGATGTTGTCACTGACGATCGGCGTCAGTCTGGTGTGCGTCGTATTATGGGGCAGTTTGGTGGGCGCGATGTTGCCGATGTTCCTGCGCTTAATCCGGCTCGATCCAGCGGTGTGTTCGGCACCGTTTGTCGCGACGCTGGTGGACGTGACTGGTATCGTCATTTTTTTCAACGTCGCCAAACACATTTTGCATCTTTAATTCCTCCTGTCCTACGCTTGACGCTGCCGGTCATTCGCCCTAGCCTTGAATCAACGGGGAGCCAACCGGCCGTCCAATGGACGACGAAGGCTGAGAGTTTCGCGCGGAACGCGAAAGACCCAAGAACCTGATCCAGGTAATGCTGGCGTAGGAAAGTAGTAAGTTTCTCTCTTTCCTCCCTGATTGCCTTGAAAGCCTGTGCATAAAACAAGAGCTCACAATCTTTGAGTCCTGAAAACGCACGATTACGCCGAAAATATTTCCGGCAGAGATGCCAAGGCCGCGCAGTAAACAGAAGAAAATTAAATGGAAAAATTTATGATCGCAAATAAAGAGTCATTCGAACCGCATAGCAGTGAACAATTGCCCGCCAGCAAAAAGGTTTTTGTGACCGGCACCACCCATGCCGGCATTCGCGTGCCGATGCGTGAGATTGCCGTCAGTGATACGAAGTCTTACACGGGCGCGGTCATGCCGAATGCGCCGGTACGGGTCTATGATTGTTCAGGTCCGTGGGGTGACCCGGCCTTTACCGGTACGAGCGACGAAGGCTTGCCTGCGTTGCGCCGTGAATGGATTTTGCAACGCGGCGATGTGGAGGAAATTGATGGTCGCGAAGTAAAGCCTCAGGATAATGGCTACCTTTCCGGCAAACACGCTGAATATGCGAGCAAGGCCGAGAAGAACCGCCTCGTTGAATTCCCCGGACTGACGAGCAATCGCCGCCGTCCATTGCGCGCCAGGGCAGGCAAGGTTGTTACGCAGCTCGCCTATGCCCGTGCCGGCATCATCACCCCGGAAATGGAATTTATCGCCATCCGTGAAAACATGGGGCGCGCAAAGATTGCTGAGATGTCGAAGGACATCATCCGCAATGATCTCAACAAACAACACGCTGGTTCATCCCAGCTTGGCAAGAGTGCTTACACGCCTTCGATTTTCAGTCGCTTTCCGCAACGTATTCCCGAGCAGATCACACCGGAATTTGTCCGCGAAGAAGTTGCTGCCGGTCGCGCGATCATTCCTTCAAATATTAATCATCCGGAACTTGAGCCGATGATTATCGGTCGCAATTTTCTCGTCAAAATCAATGCGAACATCGGTAACAGCGCCGTAGCATCGAGTATTGAAGAAGAAGTGGAGAAGATGCGCTGGGCCACCAAATGGGGCGCGGACACCGTCATGGATTTATCCACAGGTAAGAACATTCACGCCACGCGCGAATGGATTTTGCGCAATTCACCTGTGCCCATCGGCACCGTGCCGATTTATCAGGCGCTCGAAAAAGTGAACGGCAAAGCCGAAGACCTGACATGGGAATTGTTCCGTGACACGCTTATCGAACAAGCCGAACAGGGCGTGGATTATTTTACCATTCATGCCGGTGTGTTATTGCGCTTTGTGCCGATGACCGCGAACCGCATGACCGGTATCGTTTCGCGCGGCGGCAGCATCATGGCCAAATGGTGTCTTTCGCACCACAAAGAGAACTTTCTTTATACGCACTGGGACGACATCTGCGACATCATGGCTGCATACGATGTTTCGTTCTCCATTGGTGATGGTCTGCGCCCCGGCAGCATTGCTGACGCCAACGATCAGGCGCAATTTGGTGAACTTGAAGTGCAGGGCGACCTTACTAAACGCGCATGGGCCAAAGGCGTGCAAGTCATGAATGAAGGTCCGGGTCATGTTCCTATTCACATGATCGAGGAGAACATGGCCAAGCAACTTGAATGGTGCCACGAAGCGCCGTTTTACACGCTCGGACCACTTACGACTGACATCGCGCCCGGCTACGATCACATCACGAGCGGCATCGGTGCGGCAATGATTGGTTGGTACGGTTGCGCGATGCTTTGCTACGTTACGCCCAAGGAACATCTTGGCTTGCCGAACAAGAAAGACGTGAAAGACGGCGTCATCGCCTACAAGATCGCGGCTCATGCCGCTGATTTGGCGAAGGGCCATCCTGGAGCGCAATATCGTGATAATGCGTTGAGCAAGGCACGTTTCGAATTCCGTTGGGAAGATCAATTCAACCTCAGTTTGGATCCGGTAACCGCGCGCGAATTCCATGACGAGACGCTGCCGCAGGAAGGCGCCAAAACTGCACACTTCTGCTCCATGTGCGGTCCGCACTTCTGTTCGATGAAAATTACTGAAGACGTCCGCAAATACGCCGCGGAACAAGGCATTGCTGACGAAGAGGCACTCAAGCAAGGCATGGAAGCGAAGTCGAAAGAGTTCGTGGAAAAAGGCGCAGAGGTATATTCAAAAGCGTGAATTTACCGTGAATTCCGCTTCGCAAAATTTTCCGCATCATCTTGGTGTATTGCGTGAGCGGATGTTGCATCCAACAGATTACGAATTGGCGGTAAATTATTTTCTAGAGGAATTTGCCGGGGATGAGGAATTTGTCCGTGCGTCGGACCGGGACACGATGCCTCATTTCGTCGCCGCATTGGACAGTGTGGTTTCAAAAGCCCTGGGGCGAATTGTGAAATTAGAAGGTGCACTGGTTTCATGTTTGCGCGAACACCGGTTTGTCCATGGAAATGCCCAAGCGGACGGGCGGATCGTGTTATTTTTCTACTTTCAAGACGCGGATGCCGGCATGGCGATGTTAATTCCGGGAGTTCGTGGACAGGGCGACGTAGCTCGCTTTCGCCTCACCGGTGGTTTGACTGATCCACAAAAAAATTAATTTTTGCTGAAGCTTCCGCAAAGATGAGGTCTATTTCAAAGTCCGCAAATAGACAATAAGTGCGTTGATTTCATTAGTAGTGAGCTTTCCCGCGAACGCGGTCATTTGCCCTTTTTTGCCGTTGCGGATACGGGTGGCGATTTGATCATCGGTGTCGTCCAGTTTATGCAAGTCCGGGCCGTCATCGCCGCGCACATCAGTGCCATGACAATGCACACAGTTCTTCAAAAATAATTTACGCCCGGCAGTCGCATTGATGGGTGAGGAAATATTTTCAGAAGTTTCCGCCCGAGCATTGCTCGGGCGGTCTTGTGCACAGGAGACCAGCGCACACATTGCGAGAGGAAAAACTAGAAAAGGGTTTTTCATCAGCAGAGACTCAGATGAGCGTTGAATCCACAAGGGCAAGCGAGTTTTTACCTTCGAGATAATTCACATCCAGGATGCCGAGATGCTCGCGCAGTTTTCCGGCGTCCACTTTCATCGGACCAGGCTTGGGGGCTTTACCAGGTTCAGGCTGCGGGAACGCGGTGGACATGGCTGTGTGGAATGTCACGCGACCTTCGACTTTTTTCATCGTCTGGTGGATGTGGCCATTAAGGACTGTAACGGAGCCGAAGCGTTTCAGCAGGCTCAACGCCTGTGCGCCGTCGTCCGTACCCCAGCCCCATTCCGGATAGACGGACCATAACGGAATGTGCGCAAACACGACGATGGGGGTTTCACTGGAGCGATCTTTCAAATCATCGGCTAGCCACGCCAGTTGATCCTGGCCAAGCGAGCCAAGGCCGTTTTGTTGGATATCCATCACGTTGACGAGGCCGATAAAATGAATGCCGTGACGATCAAAACTGTACCAGCCGCTGCCTTTGGTGTTTTTGCCAAAGCGTTCAAGGTAGAGTTTCCCATTATCGCCAGCGACATCATGCTCGCCGGGCACAAAGAAAATCTGCTGTGTCTTCACGCTTTTCAAAAGTTGATCAAGCGTGTCGAATTCATCTGCGCTGGCCAGATGAGTCAAATCGCCGGTGTGCAGAATGAAATCCGGGGCTTCCGGCAATGCATTGATGCGCGCAATGGCTTCCTTGAGGGTGGCAGCCACGTCGGTGTTGATGCCTTCCTTGTTAAAGCCGATGTGCGAGTCGCTGATCTGCACAAAACTGAAACTGCTTTTGGCCGTTTCTTTCGCTCCAGCGCGTGAGGGCAGCAAGGTGGAACTGAGCAACTCGCCACCGACCGTCCAGACCATGCCGGTTCCTGCCCAGGCCATGCATTCGAGGAAGCCGCGGCGGTCGAGGCCGTCTTTGTTGTGGTCGTGGCGGATGATTTTTTCTTTGATTTTCATATTTGTTAAAAAACGCTTATGTTGTGATTCTCGGAGTCCAAGACTCGCAACACAGAAAAATATTCCGTCGGGAATAAAATACCTGCCCGCGTAGTCTGGACTTGAATGGAAGCGAAATGTGAGCGCCAACGAACCGCAACAATTTGAACAGATTGTGCTGCCGCACCTGGATGCGGCCTACAATCTGGCGCGTTGGCTGGCTGGAAATGACCATGACGCCGAAGACATAGCGCAGGAAGCGTGCGTGCGTGCGTTTCGTTTTCTTGGCGGTTATCGCGGTGGTGATGCACGGGCGTGGTTGCTCACGATTGTGCGCAACACCGCGTTTACGTGGTTGAAGAAAAACCGGCCGCAGAAAGTCGTTTCCATTAGTGACGATGAACTTCAGGAAATTGAAGATCAAACCGGAGTGGTTGGAGCCTTTCATGGTGCCGACAAAGATGTTTTGCGCGCCGCATTGGAAGCGTTGCCGTTGGAATTTCGTGAGGCGCTTGTCTTGCGCGAACTTGAAGGGCTTTCCTACAAGGAAATTGCCGAAATTGCCGAGGTTCCGGTCGGCACGGTCATGTCGCGACTCGCACGGGCCCGCCGGCAACTACAAGACTCAATCACTTGGAAAGGAGCCGTATGAACTGCGCTGAAATCCGCCTGTGGCTTCACGCCCACGTTGATGGCGAACTTGACGCCGCAAACAGCTTCGAAGTGGAGCGACATTTGAAAACCTGCGCCGCATGCACCGCAGAAGTAAAGTCATTGCAATCGCTGCGCACGTCCTTGCGCGCTGGCGATTTAAGCTTTCGTGCACCGGATTCACTTAAAAACGATCTGTGTCAATTTGTCCGAGAAATGGGCAAGGAAAAAGTTTCGCGTGAAAAAATCGACTGGCAATGGCTCTGGAAATTTTTTGCGTTTGGCGCGACGGCTTTTGCGCTGCTGACAATTTTTCTACGACCGGCAGGAATTTCGCAGCGTGATGAATTATTGGACGAAATTGTTGCCAGTCATGTTCGCTCGTTGCAAGCCGAACATCTTACCGATGTCGTATCGAGCGACCAGCACACCGTCAAACCATGGTTCGACGGTAAATTGGATTTTGCGCCAGAAGTGAAGGATTTTGCCGCCCAAGGTTTCCCCCTCGTCGGCGGGCGGTTGGATTATATGAATGGCCATGCCGTCGCGGCGCTGGTCTATCGCCGCAACAAACATTTTATCAATGTTTTCGTCTGGCCAACGACAGGGGTAGAGAAAGCCAAAACTGAAAGCCGTCGCGGTTATTCCATCATCAATTACGAAACCAATGGCTTGCACCGTTGCCTGGTCTCCGATTTGAACCCGACTGAGTTGGGCGACTTAGCAGAACTATTCGGCAAGTAGGCGACGGCAGACTCACAAGTAGACGGCGGCTTTCGGTGATTCTTTCTTCCAAAAATATATTGCGTAGTCGAATGGCTACGTATAATTTGTAGTCAAATAGCTACATAATGAATTTAAGACGTGACGTATTTCAGGCCCTTGCTGACCCAACCAGAAGGGCGATCCTTGTATTGGTAGCCTCACAATCCATGACGGCCGGGGCGATTGCGGCAAATTTTGACACTGCCCGACCAACTGTTTCCAAACATTTGCAAATTCTCATCGAGTGCGAATTATTGGAACAAGAGCAAAGCGGCCGGGAAATTTATTATCATTTCAATGCGAACAAGATGAAAGCGGTGGCCGACTTCATTGAACCGTTCCGCAAAATGTGGGATGACCGGTTCAATCAATTGGAAACCATCATGAAACAATACCAACCTAAAAAATAGCCAAGCATGGAACCGAAAACAAAAATCAACGCCGAAGCCGGTCGGCAGGAATTAGTGATAACCCGGGAATTTGAGCTGCCCTTGGAATTGCTTTTCAAGGCATATGCGGAGTCCGAAATAGTTGCGCAATGGATGGGAACAAAGGTACTAAAACTGGAAAGTAAAAAGTTCGGCAGTTATCAATTTAAGACGGTTGATGCTCAAGGGAAAGTGATGTTCAAAGCCAGTGGCGTGATCCACGAATTTTGCCTGAACCAGAAAATCATCCGGACATTTGAAATGGAGAATGCATCCTTTGGCGTTCAACTTGAACTGTTAGAATTTGTCCAGCTCACTGGCGGCACCAGCAAGCTCACGATGCATGTGATCTATGAGTCAGTTGCCCAAAGAGATCAATTGCTGCGGCTGCCTTTTGTCCAAGGTTTGAATAGGGCGCATGACCGATTACAAGACGTAGTCAGCAAATTAAAATAAACCATCAGATCATTGACCCATCATGAATAACACCACCCGTTTGATTCTTCGTTGGGTTCATCTGGTTTTTGCCATCCCGATAATCGGTTATATTTATAGCCCGTTTGAAGTGCTACCCAATTATGCGCCCGTTGTTCGATTTGTGGCCATGCCCATAATTGTCATTTCAGGGTTGTGGATGTGGAAAGGCCATGTTCTGCAACGACTTGTTTCGAAAAAATAGCCTGAGCAGATCAGTTTTTATCCATTCCGCAATCTAACAAAACTTTATGAAAAGCGTTAAAACAGAAAAAGAGTTGTCGCCAAAACAACGCGACGAATTATTCAAAGTGTTGAAAGTCCGCTTCGAGAATAACCTGAGCCGTCATAAAGGTCTGGAGTGGGCCAAAGTGCAAGCAAGATTAGAAGCCAGGGTTGAAAAACTTTGGTCACTCAATGAAATGGAAAGCAGTGGCGGTGAACCGGATGTGGTGGGGCATGACAAAAAGACGGGCGAGTACTTTTTTTATGATTGTTCCGCGCAAAGCCCAAAAGGTCGCGTCAGTTTTTGCTATGACCGTGAAGGGTTGGATTCCCGGAAAGAAAATAAGCCAAAAAATAGCGTTATGGATATGGCGGCAGCCATGGGCGTTGAACTGTTGACGGAAGAACAATATTTCGAACTGCAAAAGCTTGGAGAATTCGATACGAAGTCATCGAGTTGGGTAAAAGCGCCGGCTGACATCCGAAAACTCGGTGGTGCAATTTATGGTGACCGTCGTTACGGCCGTGTCTTTGTGGGGCATAACGGTGCAGACTCGTATTATCAGGGCAGGGGATTCCGTGGTTTGCTTAGGGTTTGAACATTTTTGGTAGGGCAGAGCTGCTGCTCTGCCCTAATTAAAAATCTTTCGTATCCACCAACCATCCGTTAGAAAACTTACCGTGAGTGAAATTCCCTTCCGAGACGCCGGTCGCCAAACACTAGCAAAAGGTGTTTACATTTCACTTAACGGACCCAATTGGGTTTTTCTCACTGTTTGTACCGAGAAGCGCGGGCAATGGCTGGCACAGGCTTCAGTTCAACGTACATTGCACGATATTTGGCAACACACTGCGACGGCATGGCTCGTAAGCGATTATCTGCTCATGCCCGACCATCTGCATCTCTTCTGCGCACCGCATGATTTGAAATTTACCATCGAGCGTTGGATTGGTTTCTGGAAAGACCGATTCGCCAAATCGCATCCAGATACAGGAACCTTTCAGAGGGGTGGGTTTCATCATCGGCTACGCGATGGAGAAAGCTATTCGCAGAAATGGCAATATGTTCGCGAAAATCCGATACGGACCGGGCTAGTGACGCGACCAGAAGATTGGCCATATTCCGGGCGCGTACATGAGATAAATTGGTCAAGGGATTGAAGTTGGGGCAGCGCGGCAGCGCTGCCCTACCATATCGTTGGCAGGCAGAGAATCAGCCCAATTCAAAAGTTGTGATGCCGTAGGTCCAATCGAGGCGGATATCAGGAAATGATCCGGTATACATCCGTGCGGTGGCGAAGACTTCGGTCAGGCCATAGCGAGTCACCAATCGTTTCGCTGCCTCATTGGGCTCGGCGATATCGAGCACAAAGGGATCGCCCACGGGAATACGATCAACCAATCCCCGGAACAGATTTTCTGCCGTCTGTTCGTCACGGGCAAATAGTGGTCCG
>DASYEY010000164.1:0-43995 GCA_036498725.1 Verrucomicrobiia bacterium
TCATAAAACCATGAATCAGCAATGAAGTTTGGCGTTTATTTTGGAGTGCGCGGACATGTCCGCGCTTTGAAACGGCGAGACATGTCTCGCCGTCGGAAAGCGGCGACATGTCGCCGCACTCCATGACCCGCTTCGATTTGCCATGTCATCGGGTAACCTTTAACACCAAAGTTTTATTTTAAACATACTTGGCACGACAAGAAATGGCATCGCTGGCTGAAGATCTGTTTCTTCAAGCCTGCACCGATGCTACTTGCCGCCGCTTACGAATCAGAGATGCAAACCAAGCGGCAATTCCTCCACAGAACCCGGCAACCAGAGCGCCCAAGGCCACACCAAAACATATATTACGGGGTTTATTGGGTTTGACTGGAATCAGTGAAGGTACAGCTATATCTATTAATTGAACCATAGCTGGTTGAGATATTCCCCTTTTCAAGCCGAAATCCTTGATCCGATAATTGCGGTAAGACTCAGCAATCGCATTGGCAATCTTAGCGGCTTCTTTACCGTTATCACTATAAACAGTTATAGCTGCCACCTGCACACCGCGTACAGGAGCAATGATTAGGCGCCTCTTTAATATTTCAAGCGATTCATCGTCTTTAAAAATTTCGCCGTGGGAATATTTTTTACCCCAGACTTCATTCAAATGGAGACTGGCAATCACCGGAACCAGCACGACTTCAGAATTCAGAATCTCAAGCTGCGTCTCCATGAAATAAGGGTCAAATGCATTCTTATTGGCATCCGCCGACGGGTTTTCAATCCGGATTCGCGCCGTGCTGGCAAAACTTTCGGGTAAAATGAAAGTAATCGCGGTAACGCTGATGACACTGAGCAAGAATATGAGCACGAAAACCCGTATAAATATACCTTTGGGTGATGAACCAAAAGTGGCCAAGCCGGCAAGTTTTTCATTCATAGATTTCCTCTCATTTAAAGCTGCCATCCGTTCCTTGAACGACGTGTTCACCAAATCCGGCAGCACCCGTAACCATAGTTTTAGCAGTCCAAAGTTTTGCGATTGATTCCAGGAGTCACGGCATTGGTCGCAAAAAAACTGTTCCATCATGTCGCCATATTCTGTCCGGTGCCGGTGTGGATATGCCCGCAACAAAATCCGATAAACTCTTTCGGAAATCGGAAATTTTAACGCGGAAAATTTGGGATCCATAACGTTGTTGCTTTATGACAATCCGTGAGCCGGTTTACCGAAGAGTTTCTTTCCGCGGGCGATGGCGACGATGTCCGCATAGCGCTGCGCTTCCGCCCGCACCACCTGTTCGCCGACCGCCGTGAGCCGGTAATAGCGCCGCCGCTGATCATCCAAGCACGGATCAGGCCGTTCATCTGATTCCTCAATCAACTGCGCCGCCAACAGACGCTTAACCGTGCCGTACAAGGTACCCGGGCCCATTTTGATCTGCCCTTCGGTACTGGTTTCTACATCCTGCATGATGGCGTAGCCATGCCGATCGCCCCCGGCCAGGGATAATAAAACGTGAAACACCGCCGGCGTGAGCGGCAGCGGACTTTCCGGATCATTTTTTGGATTTACCATTTTCACAGATATATCTGTTACGGATATAATTGACTAAAAATTTAACCATGTCAACTCAATCTGCAGGGGAATCAAATAAGGCAGGCAGGAAAATAGGAAAACCCAGCTTGATATTTTGACCTCAAATGACTTCCCCTCCGGTTTTCCTGCCTTCCTTATTAAGTTTCTGACTTACCGTTCAATGAACAGTTTAACCGGCGAGAATTTTGATTGGATACCGAATCGTGGGTCCTATTTCCCCACCGCCGCTGCCTTATCGCGATAGTTGTAAAATCTCGCCACGATGCTGAAGAGAATGGCCACGACAAAGGTCAACCCGGCATAGAGCAGAAAACGTTCGGTGCTGACGGCCGCGGAGGAATTAGTCAGGCTGGAACCCAATTTGGTGATCACGACGATCAACAAGTCGCCACACGCAATGTTCAATAGCCAGAAACTCATGATGATGCTTTTCATTTCCGGCGCGGATTCGCGGAAAGCGAATTCCAGTCCGGTCGTGGAAACCAGCACCTCAGCGGCGGTCAAAATGAAATACGGGATGGTTTGCCACAGCACACACAAGTGCGCGCCATGTTCAATTTGCCTTTGCAACATCGCCACGGCGACATAGGCGAGTGCGGCCAGAAACATTCCCATCGCGATGCGACGCAACGGCGAGGCGAATTTGCCGATCAACGGATAAATCCCCAACGTGAACACCGGCACTAAAATCATCACGATGAGCGGGTTCATGGACTGCATCTGTTCCGCACCGATCTGCAAACCAAACACAGTAGCCGGCAACATCTTTTCCCCCTGCAAAACCCAGGTGGAATTCGTCTGGTCGAACAATGAAAAGAAAATCGGGATCAGCGCAAAGACCATCAAGATGGGGAGAACGGATTTTGCCGCCGCGATTTCCGCTTCGCTGAACCGGCTGCGAGCGGCGTCCCAGAAAGTTTCCCCCGGCTGACGCTTACCCGAAAGCGCGGCGAAAAAGACCTTAAAGAAACCGGCACTTTTTGTTTCACGACTCGGCGGCACCATGACGTAATGCTTGGTTCCCAGCCAGAAAATCAGGGTCGCCAGCGCCATCAAAATGCCTGGGATACCGAACGCGAGACCATAGCCATGTTTGTCCTTGATCCACGGAATGATCAGGAACGAAAAGAACGAGCCGAGATTGATACTCCAATAAAATGCGCCGTAAGCTTTTTGCAGTAAATGCGATTGCTCTGGTTTGAACTGGTCGCCCATGAAGGCCGAAACGCACGGTTTAATACCGCCGGAACCAAGTGCGATCAGGCCAAGACCGCTGACGAGCATCAGCATTTTACCATTCACCGTGCTGGCCAATTCACTGCATGCCAATACTCCGTGACCGGCGCAGTAAAAGAGCGAAATCCAAAGAATCGTGCGATAGCGTCCAAGGATTTTATCCGACAACCACGCGCCGATCAGCGGCAGGAAATAATTCACGAAAACGAACATGTGAATAATTTCCGTGGCTTTATCATCGCTCTGGCCCAGCCCGCCTTTGACCACCGTGCCGGTTATATAACCGGCCAGAATGCTGCGCATGCCGTAATAACTGAAACGTTCGCAGGCCTCATTCCCGACGATATATTTGATCTGACGCGGCCAACGCTTGTCGGCGGCAGGTTGCGGTTCGGAGTTCATGAATATTAGGTAGGCAAAAACTGTCGGGGCTTATTCTTTTTCCACACCGATTTTTTTCAGGAACGGCTGGATGGAACGCGGCCGGCCCAGGAATTTTTCAATCGAGACGTTGATATCACGTGAATCGCCGACGGCATAGATCTGGTTCCGCATCCGCATCCCGGCAGTTTGATCAAAAAAGCCGTCCGGTGAATTCTCAAAAACCGTGGCCATGTCCGCCGCAATCGCATCAGCCCAGGCGTAGCCATAATACCCGGAACCATAACCGATGATGTGGCCGAAGTAGGCGACAAAGGCCGTGTCTGGCACCACCGGGAAAGACACATCGCTCAAAACTTTATTGGAGAGAGGCACGACCTCATCCGCATTGGTCGCATGGATTTGCGTGTGCAACGCCAGATCCATCAGACCAAAAGAAAGTTGCCGGCGATAATACGTCGCTTCAGTGGCGAGCCGCGCCGTTTTGAGCTGGCTCAGGATGTCCTGGGGAATTTTTTTGCTCGGATCACGGTAATCCGCCGCGAAACTATCCAGGACTTTTTTGTCCCACGCCCAATTCTCCAACATCTGTGACGGCGCTTCGACGAAATCCTGCGGCACGCTCGTGCCGGAGAAGCGTGAATATTTCGCGCGGGTCAAAATCGTGTGCATCGCGTGACCGAACTCGTGGAAGACCGTTTCCACTTCATCATGCGACATGAGCGACGGTTTGTCCGGTTGCGGCGGCGGGAAGTTGCAGACCAGCGAGCATACTGGACGCTGATATTTTCCGTTCGCAAGCAATTTACCTTCGATGATACCGAACTGCGCGAAGTGGTTGTATTTGCCCTCGCGCGGGAACATATCGAGATAGAACAAGCCGAGCGGCTCGCCTGTTTTCGCATCGGAAACAGAATAGAGTTGCAGGTCGCCGACCCACTTGTAAGGCGCATCCACGCGTTCAAACTTGAGGTCAAAGATATGCTGGTAAATCGCGAACATGCCTTCCAGCACGCGTTCATACGGGAAATAGACGCGCAACTGCTCTTCATCCACGTTGTACTTCGTCTTCTTCAATTCATTCGCGAAATAACGCCAGTCCCAGGAGTTGACGCTGGCGTTCGCATCACCGGTTTCCTTGATCTTCAACTGGCGGAACTCCTCCAATTCCGCGTCATATTTCGGCTGCAACCCTTTCTTCAAACTTTCAAGAAATTCAATGGCTGTCGTGGCGTTTTTGACCATGCGCGTTTCCGTCGCGTAGTCCGCAAAGCTCGCGTAACCGAGTCGGTGCGCGATGTCATCGCGCAGGACGAGGATTTTTTTGAGCAAAGGAATGTTGTCTTCCCGGGCAAGATTACACTGGGCAGCCATCATGCGTTTGCGGGTGGCTTCGACCGAGGCGTTGTCCTCGATCATCAGATAATGAAACGTGATGTTCGCCATCAACGTATATTCGTCATCACCGGTCTTGATGCCCTGCTGAGCAAGAAAATCGTCCGGCACACCGGCGAGTTCGGCCTTGGTGAACTTCAGCGGCTGGGTGGCCTTGGTGACGTTATCCTCGAAATCCGTTTCCAACGCCGACAATTCTTTGCGCAATTTTTCCACGGCATCCCGCTGGTCCTTGGGCAGATCCAAGCCGGCGCGGCGATAATCACGCAACGTTTCATCGAAAAGTTTCTTGTCTTCACCGGTCAATTGCGGCTGCGTCGCGGCAAACGCCTTCACCGCCGCATAGACATCCGCGCGATAATCCAGGCCGACCGACCACTCATCAATCTTTTTGATCGCATCGCTCGCAGCATCGCGAACCGCAGCATTCGTGCTGGTCTGGCTGACCAGATCCAGCCGGTTTTCCGCTGTTTGCACCAGGTAACCGACATCATCCAGTGCAATAATGGTATTGGTGAAATTCGCTGCGTCTGGCTTGATCTGGCCGATGCGGTCCAATCCCGCATTGCCTTGGGCAATGACTTCATTGGCGGTAGCTGCCACTTCGTCCGGCGTCGTTTCAAACGTCGGGATGGTGACGACCTCGTTGAATTTTTCTGCGCGCTGTTGGAATTGTTCCAGTGACCCCGTCGGGATCGGCAGCGGTTGCGGGATAAAAGATGATTTGTTTGGCGAACAGACAACGGACGATGCGGGCGGATTGGAAGTGGAGGAACAGGCGGTCAAAATCATGGCCATCGAAAAAATAGGAATTGTTTGCCAGCGCATATTACGCGAATCTACCCGCAAGGAAGCGACATTCAAGCGGATTATGGCGGTCGGGTATTGAAACAACTACCGGCCGGACAGGCCACTTTGCATTCGCCAAGCGCCAAACAAAATTGAACACTCACAAAATGGAGTTGCTGGAAATCAAAAATCTCGCGATGGATTTCGGTAAAGGGGCCGACGCCGCGCGCGCCGTGGACGGTATCTCCTTCACCATCGGCACGGGCGAAACCGTCTGTCTCGTCGGCGAAAGCGGCTGCGGCAAAAGTGTCACGGCTTTGTCCATCGCCCGGCTGGTGCCGACACCACCGGCAAATTACGTTGGCGGAGAAATCTGGTTGAATGGCCGCGATACGTTGAAAATGTCCGTGCGCGAATTGCAACAGATCCGCGGCGGCATGGTCAGCTATGTTTTTCAAGATCCGGGCGCATCGTTGAATCCGGTTTTCCGTATCGGCAACCAGATCAAGGAATCACTCAAACTCCATCGGCCGGAAAAAGCGAACGATGCCGAAGTCATCCGCCTGCTGAAACTCGTCGGCATTCCCGCGCCCGAATCGCGCATTCGAAATTATCCGTTTGAGATGTCCGGCGGAATGCAACAACGCGTGATGATCGCGATGGCGCTGGCCAGCGAACCGAAATTGCTTGTAGCGGATGAACCTACCACGGCGCTGGATGTCACCATTCAGGCGCAGATTCTAGATCTGCTGCGCGACCTGAAAAAGCGCCTGGGCATGGCGATCCTGCTGATCACGCATAATCTCGGCATTGTGGGTGACATCGCCGACCGCGTGGCCGTGATGTATGGCGGACAGATCGTGGAACTCGCGCCCGCGCATGAATTGCTACGCCGCCCATTCCATCCTTACACGAAGGCGCTCATGAATTCCGTGCCGAAATTGCGGGGCACCGCCGGCCGGCTTTCGGCGATACCCGGCAACGTCCCGCGCATCGGCAATTTCCCGCCCGGCTGCCGTTTCGCCCCGCGTTGCCCGGTGGCCAAGCCGGAATGCTCGGAAAAATTACCGGAACTGATGGAAGTTGAGCCGGGACGCCTGGTGCGTTGTCCGTTTTGGAAATAGATTCATCCTTGCCATTCTGCGTATTTGTCGTATGCTCAACACTGCCTGAACGCCGCGTGTGCGGATGTTCATTAAGGCTGAGAAATAACCGTTAACCAATAACCTAACCTTTAACCTCCGTTGCCAGTTGCAGCGTCGGTAGTTAGGCAATGGAGTCTTCAAGTTCCTTTTCGGAACGAAAAGCCTCCCGTAGTTCACAAATACAGTATCATTATGCTTACCATGGAAGAAGCCCTGAAGCAGAGCAGCAAGCTCGTGGCTCAAGGCGAAATTGTCAAAGGCACCGTCATCGAAGTCCGTAAAAACGAAATCCTCGTGGACATCGGTTACAAAAGCGAAGGGGTCATCCCCGGCAACGAATTTATCGATCTCAAGTCCGTGAAAGTCGGCGACGAGATCGACGTACTCATCGAAAAACTCGAAAACAAGGACGGCACGGTCGTCCTCTCGCACGAAAAAGCCGAGTTCAAAAAGAACTGGGACAAGATCCTCACCATCTGCAACGAAGGCGGGATCATCAACGGCAAAGTCAAATCCATCGTCAAAGGCGGCCTGGTCGTCAATGTCGGGGTTGAAGCTTTCCTGCCGTCCTCCCAAATCGACGTCATCACGCCCAAGAACCTCGCCAGCTTTGTCGGTAATACCTACGAATTCAAGGTCGTCAAGATCAACCAGGAACGCCAGAACATCGTGCTTTCACGCCGCGAATTGATCGAAGCCGAACGCAATGAAAAACGCGGCAAGCTGCTCGCGGAAATGACCCCGGGCGACATCCGCAAGGGCACGGTCAAGAACATCACCGACTTCGGTGCGTTTATTGATCTGAACGGCCTCGACGGCCTGCTCCACATCACCGACATGAGCTGGGGTCGTTTGACCCATCCTTCAGAAATCCTGAAGGTCGGCCAGGAACTCGACGTTGTCGTGCTGGACGTGAACAAGGAAAAAGAACGCGTCAGCCTCGGCCTCAAGCAGAAGATGACGAATCCTTGGGACAACATCGAAGCGAAATATCCCGTTGGCCAGAAGGTCAAAGGCAAAGTTGTCAGCCTCGTGCCCTACGGCGCGTTTGTGCAACTCGAACCCGGCGTGGAAGGTCTCGTTCACGTCACGGAATTGTCCTGGACCAAGCGCATCGCCAAACCTGGCGACGTGCTCAAGCAGGATCAGGAAGTCGAAGCCGTTGTGTTGGGTATCAACCGCGACGAACAGAAGATTTCCCTCGGCGTCCGCCAGTTGGAATCCAATCCGTGGGACAGCGCGGCGGCGAAATATGCCGTCGGTCAGAAAGTCAAAGGCCAGGTCCGCAACCTCACCAGCTATGGTGCGTTCGTGGAACTCGAAGAAGGCATTGACGGCATGATCCACGTCTCCGACATGTCCTGGACCCGCAAGATCAATCATCCGAGCGAAGTGATGAAGAAAGGTGACGAAGTCGAAGCCACCGTGCTCGAAGTTGATCGCCCGAACCAGCGCATCGCGCTCGGCATCAAGCAGCTTGAAATTGATCCGTGGGACAACATCGAGAAGCTCTACAAAGTCGGCGACCTCGTTGCCGGCAAAGTCACCAAACTCGCCAGCTTCGGCGCGTTCGTCGGCCTGCAACACGACATTGACGGTCTCGTCCACATCTCGCAGATCAGCGAAGAACGCGTGGAAAAAATCAAGAACGTGCTCAAGGTCGGCCAGGACGTTTCCGCCCGCGTCGTCAAAATCGACAAAGGTGAACGCCGGATCGGCCTGTCCATCAAAGCCGCCAGCTACACCGACGAGCAGATCAAAGAAGAACAGAAGATCCTCGACTCGCTCAAGCCCGGCGAAGACCTCGTTGCCTTGCAACATGCCTTCGACGCCGCTGACGAAATGGTCAAAGGCGACTAATCGTTCCGATCAAATATGCAAAACTGGCGGACTGGAAACAGTCCGCCGGTTTTTTGTTTTTCAAATTTGGCAGCACAGCTGCCGCCATGAACTCATAAATGGGCAAAGCCGCAGCTTTGCCCTGCCCGATAATTATTTCAACGACTTGTGGCGGTAGTGCAAAATCTTGAAGGCTGGGTCATCGCGCAATTCCGCGACCAATTCAAACTTGTCCTCGAACGGTGGAAAAAACGCGTCCCCGCCCTCGATTTCCCGCTTCACCAGCGTCAGATAAAGATCGGAACAACGCGGCAATGCCTGTTCATAGATTTGCGCGCCGCCACAAATGAAGATGTCATTGGGAAATTCGCCCGGATCCAATTTATCCAAAGACTTGAAGATGAAAATTTCTGTCTCCAATTTTTCACCCAGTTTCGTGAAATGAAACTGGTAAGGCTTCTTTAGAAACTTCCCGCCCCGCCATTCGTGATATTGCCCGAAGATCTCCGGATGCTTTTTAATGAGGCTTTGCGGATGTTTTGTCAGCACCAGGTTCTTGCGATTCGGCAGCGGCTTGCCCAGGCTCTCGAACGTCTTGCGCCCCATCACCACCACGTTGCCCATCGTCGTCTGCTTGAACCATTTAAAATCCTCCGGCAGATGCCAGGGGATTTTATTCCCGGCACCGATCACCCGGTTCAACGACATCGCAGCAATGGCCTTGAAGTGCTTCATTTTATCATTTTCGACAGAATGACAGAATTTCCAGAATGAATACAGGCTGACGAATTCCGTTTACAAGCGGATATTTTGAACATTCTGTCATTCTGTCGAAAAAATCATACCGCCACCGGCGCTTTGATCGCCGGATGTGGATCGTAACCGATGATTTCAAAATCTTCATATTTGAAATCGTGGATATCCTTTACCGCCGGATTCAACTTCATCTGCGGCAACGGTCGCGGGTCGCGGGACAATTGCAACTTCGCTTGTTCCACATGATTGGAATAGAGGTGCAGATCGCCAAACGTGTGGACAAAATCACCGGGTTTCAGCCCGCAAACTTGCGCGACCATCAGCGTAAGCAACGCATAGCTGGCGATGTTAAACGGCACGCCGAGAAAAATATCAGCACTACGCTGGTAAAGCTGGCAGCTCAGTTCCCCATCGCTCACGTAAAACTGGAATAACGTATGACACGGTGGCAGGGCCATGCCGCCGATTTCACCCGGATTCCAGGCGCTGACGATCAATCGGCGGCTGTCTGGATTCTTTTTGATCTGGGCGATGACATCGTCAATCTGATTCAGCGACCGACCGTCCGCCGTCCGCCAATTTGTCCATTGGGCGCCATAAACACGGCCCAAGTTGCCCTCGGCATCTGCCCATTCATCCCAGATTGTCACACCGTGATCATTGAGCCATTTGACATTCGTTTCGCCGCGCAAAAACCAGAGCAGTTCATAAATGATGGATTTGGTATGAACCTTCTTGGTGGTCAGCAGCGGAAATGATTCGCGCAATGGACAACGGATCTGCGCGCCGAACAGGGAGAACGTGCCCGTGCCCGTGCGGTCGGCCTTAAACTTTCCGTTTTCCAGCACATGCCGCAGCAAATCGAGGTATTGAATCATCGCCAGAAAATTTAGACACGAATTTCATGAATTGACACGCATTTTATGTCAGGAAATTTCGTGTCATTCGCGGCTAAAATCGCCAGACTGCGCTCCATGCGAATCCTCGCCCTCGATCATGGGACCAAACGCGTCGGCGTTGCGGTGAGCGATGAAACTAAAACCATCGCGCAGCCGCTGGAATATATTCCTGCCGAGCCCATCGCGGATTTTCTCGAACGATTCAAAAAACTTCTCGTTGAAAAGGAAGTTGAACTCATTCTCATCGGCATGCCCCGCAACATGGACGGCAGCTACGGCCCGGCGGCGGAAAAAGTGCGGGCGTTTGTCGAGGTCCTAAAAGGCGTCACCCCCCTGCCCATCAAATTATGGGACGAACGGCTGACCTCCACGATGGCAAATCGGATCTTGATCCAGGGCAACGTGCGCCGCGATAAACGCAAAGAAACGGTGGATAAAATGGCGGCGGCCATCTTGTTGCAGAGTTATCTCGATATGGGACAGTAAAAAATTTATGCAGCCACAGAGACACAGAGCACCCAGAGTCGGAAACGAAAGAATTTGCTCTGTGCGCTCTGTGACTCTGTGGCAAATTTCCCCCTTCTGAAAACGATTAAATTCAAACTGGTCATCGCTTACGATGGCGCGGCTTACCAAGGCTGGCAATGGCAGAAGATCGGCCTCGGTGTACAGCAACGCGTCGAGGAGTCGCTCGCAAAATATTTTGCCAGTGCACCACGCGTCCACAGCTCCAGCCGTACGGACACGGGCGTTCACGCGCTCGGCATGGTTGCGCATTTTGAAGTACCACGCGAAGAGTTTAAGATGCCGGTCGCCCGGCTGGCCATCGCCCTCAACGCGTTTTTGCCGGATGACATCCGCGTGCTCTCAGCGGTGCGGGCGCCAGCAAAATTTCACGCTCGCTTTAACGCCACCGGCAAACAATATCGCTACGCCGTCTGGAATCATCACGCGATGAACCCGCTCCTCCAAGGCCGGGCCTGGCACGTTCCCCGCGCGCTGGATTATGCCGCCATGCGGGCGGCGGCAAAATTATTCGTCGGCAAACATGATTTCAAATCCTTCGCCGGTACGCGCCCTTACGAAATGGAATCCAATGTGCGGACTCTGACGCGTTGTGATTTTAAAAAATCCGGCCAGCAAATCACTTTCATCATTGAGGGGGACGGTTTTCTCTACAAAATGTGCCGTGGCATCGTCGGAACCATTGTGCAGATCGGACTCGGCAAATTTCCGGCGGATGAAGTCAAAGCCATGCTGGTAAAAGCTGACCGGCGGGTCGCCGGCATGACGGCCCCGGCGCATGGATTGGTTTTGTGGAAGGTGTATTATCAAAAAGGCAAAATGAAGCAGGCAAAATGAAGCGACAATTTGCCAGTCAGCAACGCCGGCTTGGCTTTATTTCTACATTCTGCATGCTTAATTCTGCATTTGCTTTATGAACATCGTCTTGCTCCAGCCGGAAATCCCCCCGAACACGGGCAACGTCGCGCGGTTATGCGCAGCGACGAAATCCGTGCTGCATCTGATCGAACCGTTCGGGTTTAAGCTGGATGACTCCAGCTTGAAACGCGCGGGCATGGATTACTGGCAACAGGTCACCTGGCATCGTTGGAAAAGCTGGAGTGAATTTGAGTCCATCCACAAAACCGGCGCCGGTAAATTCTGGTTCGTGGAATCAGACGGGCCAAAAATTTATAGCGACGTCAAATTTGCACCGGAAGATTTTTTGATCTTTGGCCGTGAAACCGCCGGCCTGCCCAAACAACTCTTGGAACAATACAGCGAAAACTGGCTGCGGATTCCGATGTTCAATGCGGAGTCACGCTCGCTCAACCTGTCTAATTGTGTCGCACTGGTTTTATTTGAAGCCCTGCGGCAAAACGGGTTTTCCGGTGAGATCAGTTGAAGTGCCAGCAGCCATTTCATCAATGGCAGGGCGGCAGCTTTGCCTGATCTTGTAGGTGACGAGGTGACGAGTCTCTAATTAAAAGTACCGGCCAATACGAGAACGAGCCTGACGATAAGGACGAGGATGAAAGCTCTATTTACATCCCCGCCCGTCACCTTAAAACGGCTGCAGCTTTATTTCAACACCCCTTTAAACTCACGGTAACGGCGGCCCGACTTTCACACGGTAGAAGCGCAACGCGAATCCATTCGTATTCACGTCCACCCAATTAAACGGTGCTGCCGGCGAATTCGTGATGAACAGCGTCACCCAATCCGTCAGGTTGGTGGAAGCTTGCACGGCATAGTCCGGTCCGACTTGACCATTTACGGCCACACTGAATTGACCGCCAGCATAAGCAGCGGCACTGATCGCCGGCTGCGTTAACGGATGAACGATGATCGTAAAATTATTGGTCGCGCTTAATCCCGGCGTGCCGCTGTCGCTCACCACCACGGTGATCAAGTTTGTGCTATCGGCGGCGGCAACGGATGGGCGCCAATTAAAGATACCGTTGCTGGAACCGATGGTGGCACCAGCGGGAGCGTTGAGCAGATTGAAGGTCAATGTCTGCGGCGGCACGTCCGGGTCCATGGCGACATTGGTGATGCTGATGCTTACTCCGACATTAACCGACTGATCGGCAACCGGAGCCAGTGCCGGCGCGGTATTCGTTAATATTGTGAGCGTGGCGCCGACGCTGGCAGCCACACCGGCAACGTTGCTGACGACCACAGAATACACACCGGCATCAGCAAATTGGACGTTGCTCAACATCAGCACGGCGTTAGTCGCCGTGGCATTGATGGAACTGTCCAAGTTCGTTCCATTCAATTGCCACTGATACACGGCATCCGGAATGCCTGTGACACCGACAGTCAGGGTGGCCGTATCGCCAATAAAATTGGTCTGGCTCATTGGTTGACGGATAATGTTCGGCGCCAGTTGTGGCATCCAACCATAGAACCAGACGGGAACGTTCGTCGCCGCCAGCAGACGCGGATCGTTATTCGTCACGCCGATCGTCTGAAGATTGGCATACGTGATGGCATTGACGCCGGTGATCTCCTGATTTTGATATTGCCAGAGAACATAGCTGGATGGCGGCAACGCAGTGGCCGGGTTCACGTAAGCATTGGTATCAATGCGGCAGTTGACCCAGGAATCCAGTCCGCCCGGCGTGCCATTGGAGCCGGCCAGCGTGATGTTCGTGACGCCGGCATCCGCTTCAATGATGCAACTGACAAACGAAAAGCCGTTGGCGGAGAAGGTGGTGCCGTTCGGATTCACCCACGGGGTATTCGTGCTCAACGCCGCAGCGGTGGCCGTACGGGCGGCGGTCAAATTATACGAACCGGAAAGCGAATTGGTGATGGTGTGGAGCACACAGTTGTTGAAGTAACCAACACCGACACCCCAGATGTAATCGAAATTCCCAACAATCCGGCAGTTATTGAAGTAACCTTGTGACGTACTGGCATTGATCAGAATGGTGTCCTGCCGGCTGACGATGTCACAATTATCCACCACACAGCGCAAGCCATTGTTATAAATCAACAAGGTCTCAGCCTGGGAACCGCCTTGCGGCGTGCCGTTGGTCAATGTCAGGTTCTCCAATTTGATATCGCTGGAGTTGACTCTGAATGCCATGCGCGCAGCGGTGGTACCGGTCAGGTTGTTATTATTGGCATATCCCACCACCGTTCCCCGCCGGCTTTGACCACGCAGGGTCAGATTGTTTTTCCCGGAGATATCCACGATTTCGACATAATTACCATCATGGATATTGATCAAAGTGTAATTGGTATTGCCGGGGGCGATGGAATCTACGGCGCCCTGCACCGTGATAAAATCACCGCTGCCATCCGCCGCCACCACCAAGTTCGTCGGGTTGGCCGGGCCGGTTGGCTTGGTGGTGAAACGCCAGGTATTTGTATTTGAGATTCCTGAAAAATACGCGCCCGTATTGTCCGCAACGACCCCGGCATCCATCGTCACAAAATAGGTTTGGTTGCTGGTCATCACACCGGAGTGCGGATAGATCGCCGCCGTCCGGCCGGAGATGATCACCGGGAAATAATTGATCACCTGCGTATCGCCGGCGAATAAACTGTGCGGCTGGATATTGTTGGTGATGCCGATACCGCTGCTGATCACCTCGTTGTTGGAACTCATATCAATGATGTCCACCGGCGTGGCCGGGTTGGCCGAATTATAAATCCGGATCTGACCAGAATTAACGATGGATACCGGCGCGTTGAAGGTGACGTACAGTGGTGTGTCATAACCGACACCAACGGCCCCATTGGCAGGAGCCACTGTGCCCGCCGCCAGCGTCGTCGAACTCACACTCAACGTGAC
Source organism: Verrucomicrobiia bacterium (assembly GCA_036498725.1). GTDB lineage: Bacteria > Verrucomicrobiota > Verrucomicrobiia > Limisphaerales > UBA11358 > UBA11358. Next base: position 14,338 of record DASYEY010000164.1, read on the forward strand.
GACGGAACTGGTGACCGAACCGGCGGCATTGGACGCCACCAGTTTATAACTTGCGATATTAGCACCCTGGGCATTAGCGATGGTCAACGTGCCACTCGTCTGCCCGGAAAGCGGCGCGCTATTCTTATACCATTGCAGCGTTGGCACCGGCACTCCCGTGGCGCCGGAAACGAAGGTCGCCGTATCACCGACATTGACCGATTGATTCACCGGTTGCGGAGTGATCACCGGCGTCACGATCACCGTCAAAGTAGCAAAGTTCGTCGTACTGCCAGCTGGATTCGTGGCAATGACCGAGACGGACAAACCATCATCGGCCGCAGGCACAGCATTCAATGTCAAAGCCAGGCCAGTGGCGCCGGAAACATCTACGCCATTCGTCTGCCATTGCAAGGTGGGCGCAGGATTGGCCAGGACGACAGCGGTATTGAATGTAACACTGTTGCCGGCGATGACGGTCTGATTCGTCGGGCCGGAAAGTGTGGCAATGATGTTGCCGACGATGAGGGTCGCAATCCGGCTGGTGACGGAATTGAAATTGTTCGTCACGATGACCCCGTAATATCCGGAATCAGAACCTTGGGCGCTGGTGATGACGAACGTGGCATTCGTCGCGTCAGTCAGCGCCACGGGCGAGGAGCCGTTGATGTCAGCATAACGATACCATTGATACGCCAGCGGCGCGGTGCCCGTGGCGATGACACTGAACGTCGCCGGATCATTGGTGGAAACCGTCAGGTCAGCTGGCTGGCTCGTGATGGCTGCTTGCGGAATGACAACCAATTTGATCTGGCCGGGCGTACTTTCATCCAGTGTCACGGAACCATCCGTGGCACCGCCAGCGACGACAACGGTCGGATTAAACAAGCCGGATTTTGTTCCGGTATAAGTGATCAAAACATTCGTTGTCGGTTCCAATGCCGTTCCGGGAATGGCGATCGCCAGCGTGCTGTTGGGTTGGATGATCAAGTTGCCTTGAATCGCCAGCAGATCGCCCGCCGCGTTATTGGTGACCTCAAAGAAATTGGTGGAACCACTTTCCAAGGTGAGTCCGGACAACAACGTCAGCGTGCCAATGCCGTTGCCGGGTGAAATCGTGCCGCCGCTCTTGATATCCACCGCACCGGAAATCGATCCGGTACCGCCGAGCGTACCACCGTAGACAGTGAAACTGCCGCCACCCGCGTAATTCGTCAAACCACTCGTACCCGTCAACGAGTTGACGCCATTGATCGCCAGCACACCATTGCTGACCACAGTCGGACCATTGTAATTATTATTGACCGCCAACACCAAAGTGCCGCTGCCGATTTTTGTCAGCCCGCCCCAATCACCTAAATTCAGCCCGGGTGTTAAGGGAGAATTGAAACCGCCGCCGCCAGAAACGGGGCCGGTTTGCGTGAGCGTTGTATTGCCGGCAATATCAATCGTTCCGCCAACACCATTCAAGGTGATAGCCCGCGTACTCGTGGCGTCCGTTCCAACATAGCGCAGCGCGCCGTTATTCAATACCAGCGGGCCAGCAGCGAACTTCGACAGATCACTCACTTCCACCGTGCCACCGTTGAGATAGTTGGTGCCGGTCATCGTGTTCACGCCAGTGACAATCAATTTGCCGGGGCCGGATTTTGTCAATGAAGTGGCGCCGCCGTTATCCGCCAAAATGGAACTGAGCATCAAATCGCCACTGCTGTATTGATGTATAATGAGGTCAGCACCACCAGCACCCAGGAGCGTGCCGCCGGAAATGGAATTCGCGCCTGTGCCCGTGACAAGCAAGCCACCGGCAGCCAGCGTCAGCGAACCATTGAGTGTCAAGGTCGAGGCACCGCCGAGTTTTAACGTGTTGATGGTCGTCAGGTCAGGAACATTGGTCAGAAGATTTCCCGTGAGGCTGATGTTGTTAGCGGCCGCCCAAGTGGTCGGGTCCGTACTCGTGGTGTAAGCGGAATAATTGCTGATCGTGGTCCCAATCGCCCAATCGGTTCCGGCATAAGTGGCATAGCCGCCCAAGATGCCAGCGGCGCTATTCGCTGTCGTCGTCGTGATGACTTTGACGCCGGTGCTGGAACCGCCGCTCACATAATCCACGGTGCCTCCGGAATTTCGAGTGATCACACCTTGCGCAAACGTATAGTTGATGGCGGTCGGACTGTTGTTGGTCAACTTGACAGTGGTGGCTCCGGGATTGATCAAAACGCCGCCGACAGTTTCTGTACGATTGCCCGTAGCGCTGAACCGTTGAAAGAGCGTGCCCCCCGCCAGCGTCATTTGCGCCGTGTTAATATATTTGGCGCCGCCGGTGGCGTCATTATTGGGCGCGGGATTTGCGTAATCGCAAATGAAAGTACCGGCATTGAGCTTCAATCCAGCGATGCCGTTGGCGCCGGAAGAATTGGCCCGGCTTTGCACGATCATCGTTCCCGGGGTGGACTTGACGCTGAAGTTAGCGGTCATCGTTGACGGAAATTTGGCGAAGGCTTCCGTGCCGCTGCGAAAATCAAAATTGGTCACATTCAACTGCCCGATCTGCGCCCCCGCCGAACCAAGGAAGCCGCCGTTGTCAAAGGCCATAATATTGTAACTCAACGTGGGATTGCTGGTTGCCACGTTGGTCACCGACCCGCCATTGATGAACATTCGATTGGCGACCGGGATGCTCTGGCTGGCGGCGATCTGAACGACGGCTCCGGTATTCACGATGAGATCGTCATTCAAACTGCTGATGCTGGTGGCCGCGAGAAAAAGCAACCCGGCATTAACAGTCGTGGCGCCGGAATTGGTCGCCGCCGCCGATGGCAGCAACACCAAGGTGCCGTTGCCCGCTTTCGTAAAACCTTTGCCACCGAGTTGTGAACTGTTCGTGGCCGTGACCCCCGTCGCAACCGTGATCGTCGCGTTGCTGGCCAAAATGATACTTGAACCAGTCAGATTATAACTGCCGCTACCGGCGGCATTGAACGTAAGATTGGAAACCGTGACCCCGGCCGCGTTGGTGATGGTGATGACGCCGGCAGCACCGTTGTTGGCACCGATGATGGCGCTGTAGCCGGGAGCGGTGGACCAACTGCTATCACTGCCGCCATTGGCGCTGGCCGTCCAGTTGACCGCCGAATCGCCCCAGTTGCCAGAACCATCGGTAGGCGCAGCGGGGTTGGCGCCGCTGGCGTCCCAAGTCAGGGAATTACCGAGCGAAATGGCGCTCAAGGTAACGGTGACTGGATTACCGGTGGTGTTATTGAACATGAAGGCAAACTCATCGAACAAGCTTTGCCCGCCCAGCAACGGATTTACCGGGTTCGTATAGGATCGGTGGGCAACAGTGGTCGCGCCATTCAATCCATTCATCGCGAGCCCGGCGGCGGCAATGGTGGAACTGCTGGTGCCCAAACTGATCCCGCTGGCATCCGCTTTCATCACCAATTGAATCTGGTTGGTATAAGTCAAGCCGTCGGCGGGCGCACCGGCATCGCCATTGCCCTGCCCTAATTTATTGGAGGGCGACGATAAGATGCCAAACAGATTGGCCGTGCCGGATGGATGATCGTAGGTTTCAATCAACGACCCCGTCCAAAGGCCGAAGTACCCAACATCATCGGTGAGACCAGCCGTGCCCCCCGAGTTAAAAAGCCCCCAGCCCATGGTGCGTTGATTCACACCGCCAAAACCGGCTGAGACCGAAACATTGAATGTCACCGTCCGCTTGGCCCCGCCCTGCGCCAGGCTGAACGGTGTAAAACTTTTGGTGGAAAATGACAATTGTGTTTGTGCCGGAATTGTAAAAGTCACCGTGCTGCCGGAGGCCAGATCGCCACCGGAGGCAACATTGGCCGTGACGAGATTGCCGCTGACATCATAAGCGTTCCATTGCAACTGGCTGAAGGCAGGCAAGGCGAAGCCAGACAGCCCGGCGAGGCAAATGATTTTGAACAAGCTTTTCATGGTTTGGTGCGGTTTGATTTTTTGAGAGGAACTGGGTGGAAAGAGGGATTGCCCTGCCAGATCGCCAAACATCGACGGTGACAAACGCTTCGTCTTTTCGGGGAAAGCACCCATAGTGGATAGCCAAAAATATCAAAACCAAATTAGTGCGGTATCCTTGATTTCTGCACATTACGTTGAAATTTTGGCACCGGTGAGTGCCACGAAGATTTTTGAAACCATACCGCCGTTATGCCGCTGCTTGGCTAGGGTTAAGAGCGCAGTTAAAAAAATCATCCTCGGCCTCATCGTCATCCTCGTCCTCGAATTTCCACCATACCATGAGGGCGAGGATGAGGTTGAGGTTGATGCCAAATGGATTTTTCAGACCAGCCCTAAGAAGATGGACAAATCAGGAAGCATCATACATTATACGCATGGCTTACGTCGGCTGGCTGCTTGACGAAGCCCAAATTGGATTAGGGCGCTTGGCGCAGTGGCTAGCGCATCTCGCTTACACCGAGTAGGTCGGGGGTTCGAGTCCCTCAGCGCCCACCATTTTCTTCTTGGAGCCGGCCCTAAAAATTAATTTTAACATCCACCGCGGACTCATCCTCATCCTCATCTTCGAATTTTCCAGCGGGCGAGGAGGACGATGATCTGAGGACGATTTAGATGTTGTTTTGGACAAATATCAAACTTCATTCCTCACCGGATTGGTTAACGTGCCAATTTTTTCGATCTCAATCGTCACCCGGTCGCCCGGCTTCAGCCAACGCGGTGGCTTTTGCGCCATGCCGACGCCGTGCGGTGTGCCGGTCAAAATCACCGTGCCCGGCAACAATGTCGTGCTGCCACTCAAAAACTCGATCAAGGTCGGCACGTCAAAAATCATGTCATCCGTGTTCCAATCCTGCATCGTCCGACCGTTCAGGACCGTGCTGATTTTTAACGCGTTCGGATTCGGAATTTCCTCGCGAGTCACCAGCACGGGACCGAGCGGACTGAACGTATCAAAACTTTTGCCGCGACACCATTGGCCGCCACCGCGCTTGATCTGCCAATCGCGGGCACTGACATCGTTGCAACAAGTATAGCCAAGGACGTAATCCAGCGCGTTCGCACGCGCAACATTCTTGCACGCCCGCCCGATGACAACTGCAAGTTCGCATTCATAATCCACTTCGTCGCTGCGCAGGTGCGTCGGCAACTCGATCGCGTCGCCCGGATTTTGCAACGTGTTGACACCTTTATAAAAAACAATCGGATATTCAGGAAATTTCGCCCCCGTTTCCTCGGCATGTTTGCGGTAATTGAGTCCGATGCAGAGGATGGAACTCGGCTGAACTGGCGCGAGCAGCTTGGCGACTTCAACTTTTTCCGCCGTGACCTGCGGCGAATGATAAATATCGCCGATGAGTTTCAGGGCAGACCCGTCCGCTTGTTGCGCGGCGTAACCGGTGTTGCGTTGCGTATCCTGACAGCGAATGATTTTCATAAATTATTTCCCTGCACTCCAGCCGCCGTCAATCATCAGCGAACTGCCAGTGACCATCGCGCTTTCATCGGCGGCGAGGTACAGCGCCGCGGCGGCAATTTCCTCCGGTTTCGCCATGCGGCCGTTTAATTGCGTCGAAGCCATCTCCCGATACGCGGCTTGCGGGTCGGGATATTCTTTCAGGCGCGCGAGGACAAACGGCGTTTCAACGCGACCCGGACAGATGCAATTAAACCGCACGCCAGTGTGCGAATGGTCCAGCGCGAGCGCTTTCGTCAAGCCGACGACGGCAAATTTCGTGGTCGTGTACGCGAGCCGCTCGCGCACCGCCACTATGCCGCCGATGCTCGCCATGTTAATGACGCTGCCGGTTTTGCGTTCCAGCATCGCGGGCGCAAAAGCCTTGCAGCAATTGAAAACACCGCGCACGTTCACCGCGTAAAGTTTGTCCAAGTCCGTCGCCGACGTGTCGAGCAACGTACCGACATGGCCGATTCCCGCAACGTTCGCCAAAATATCCAGGGTTCCAATCCCTTGCGCCGCCCGGGCGCAATCACTCTCACTGGCCACATCGAGCGGAAGAAATTTCCCGCCGATCTTTTCGGCGAAAGTGCGCCCGTCTTTTTCATTCCGATCAACGACCCACACGGTGGCGCCCGCCAGAACAAGCGTTTCGGCGACGGCGGCGCCAATACCCGAGGCTGCCCCCGTAACCAGGGCGGTTTTATTTTTGAGGTTAAACATGATAAATCCTTTCGGCGTTGGTTTGAAAAAATTTGGCCAGTTCGGCTTCGCCGGCGGATGAAAAAAATCCCTGAACCGTTTCAAGCCAGCGATGATAATCAGTGGCCAAAGTCGCCACCGGCCAGTCGCCACCGAATAAAATCCGATCGAAACCGAAACATTCCAGCGCGTGGTCAAAATAAAATTTCAAATCGGCCGGCTGCCAGTTTTTCCAATCAGCTTGCGTTGCCAGGCCGGAAATCTTGCCAACGACATTCGGCAGGGCGGCGAGTAATTTCAAATCGGCCGCCCACGGCCCGGTTTTTTTGCCGCGCACATCCGGCTTGCCCAAATGATCCAGCACAAAATTCACCTCAGGAACACGGCGAACGAGTTCGGCGACTTCCTCCAATTGCTCATGACGGAGGCAAAGATCAAAGGTGAAATTGAATTCTGCCAGCATTTGGACGCCGGCAATAAAATCCGGTTGCAGGCAAAAATCCAGGCTGGCTTCACCCTGAAGATTACGGCGCACACCTTTCACAAGCGGTCGGCCCGACAGTTCTTCCAAATCAGCGCGAACAGTTTTACCTTTTTCCAGCGGCGCGAAGGCAACGATGCCTTTCAAACGCGGCTCCGTTTTCGCCAAGTCTGAAATCCAAGCTACTTCGGCCCGGCTTTGCCCCGGTTCACAGCCGCACTCGACAAAAATGATTTTTCCCACGTTAGCTTTGACGCTGGCTGCGGCAAAATCCGCCGGCAGAAAAGGCCGGTTCAGGTTTGGCACTCCAGCCAGCCATTCATAGCGCAGCTGTGACGGATTCCATAAATGGACGTGCGAATCAATGATGGACAATCCGTTCATTATTTATGCCGGTTTCAGATCGCAGCTTGCCCCAGCTTCCTGCGGTGTCTGATAGACCCCGCCTTCCACGCGGCACGGATGCGCAAAATGTTCGCGCAAGTGCGGAATGTGTTCGAGAAAAACCACTTCGTGCGCCAGCGCAATATGGTTGAACAGAACCAAGTGTTGGTGCAACTGACCCATGTCGCCCACATGCGGCACGACAGGCACGCCGAATTTTTTGCACAATAAACTGACGACCAGAAATTCACTGACCCCGGCGACACGCACAGCGTCCACCTGGATGAAACCGGCGCACTTCGCTTGTAAATAATTTTTAAAAACGACGCGGTTGGGGACATGTTCGCCGAGCGCGAGTTTCACCGGCGCAATCGCGTCCGCCAGGGTTTTGTGGCCCAGCACATCGTCGGGATGCGTGGGCTCTTCGATCCAGAATGGATTGATCACGCGTAGGCGCTGGCAGATGTCGAGCGCTTGCGGGAGCGTCCATTGCTGGTTGGCGTCCACCATTACGCGCGCCCGGTCGCCGGCAACTTCGCGGACGATGTGGGCGCGGCGCAGATCACGTTCGGGATCGCATGAACCGACTTTCAATTTCATCGCGGTAAACCCGGCGGCGATGGCGCGCTTGCAATTTTCCCGCACTTGCGCGTCGTCATAGTTGAACCAGCCGACGCTCGTGTCGTAACCGGGATAACCGGCTTTTAAAACATCCGAGCGCGCCGGGCGCGTGGCGATTTGCTCGCGAACCATTTTCAGCGCAAGCGGCGCAGTGATTTCATCTTCAAGATAGGAAAAATCCAGCGTGGCAACGACTTGCTCCGGCGTAAGCTCGAGTAATAGTTTCCAGAGCGGCACGCCCCGGGTTTTCGCCCACAAATCCCAGCACGCATTGGTGACGGATGCGAGCGCAAGTTGCACGATGCCCTTGTGCGGGCCGAGCCAGCGAAATTGCTGTTCGTCCGCCATCGCGTGTTGCAACGCGCCGAAATCGGCCATGATTTCCGCGATGGATTTGCCAACCAGCCGCTGGGCATAAAAACGCGCCGCTTCACAGACAAGCTGATTGCCTTCGCCAAGCGTAAAGGCGAGGCCGACACCAACGTGACCGGAGTCATCGTGCAATTCTGTGACGGCGTAGGAATAAATCGGATCTTTGTGGATGGCGTCGCTGCCGTGGCCATGGCCAATCGGATAACGCGCATCGCGCGTGGAGATTTTCTGGATCATAAATTCAACCTATCCGCCGATAACCCAACTCCGCACCGCCGCTGACGGGCATGAGGTGGCCAGTGATAAAACGGGCTTTTTCCGACAACAAGAAAACACATGCATCCGCAATGACGGAGCCTTCCGGGCAATAACCCAGCGGGTGGATTTCATTCAGATAGCGTTCGGTAGACGCGGGATCAGGCTGCTCGGCGCACCATTCGCGGAGCATCGGTGTCCATACACCAGCCGGACAAACGGCATTTACCCGAATGCCGTGTTTCGCGTAATCGAGCGCCATGGATTTGGTCAACGCGTTCAAACCGCCTTTCGTCGCGGTATAGGCAGCGTGAATTTCCTGGCCGATCTCGCCCACGAGGCTGGACGTATTGAGGATGCAGCCTTTACTCACCGTCAACGCAGTAAAAGCATGTCGCGTCGTATGCAGAACACCTTTTAGATTCACATTAAATAGATCATCCCATTCCGCATCCGTCGTTTCGTGAATGGGTTTGGACGGTGTCGAAATGCCCGCATTGTTATGCACAACGTCCAATCGTCCATAACGCGCCAGAGTTTTTTCCATGGCGGCTTTTACTTCAACGTCCCGCGTGATGTCACAGACAAGACCAAGGTGATCGGTGCCCAGTTCAGCGGCAATACGTTCGACCCCATCCTTGTCGAGCGCAGCGATGACTACGCGCGCGCCCTCCGTGGCGTAAGCCAAGGCACAGTCGCGGCCGATACCGCAAGAACCGCCGGTGAGGAAAATGACTTTATCTTTTAGCAGCAGATTCATGGCAGGAAATAGACTTCTTTGGTGTCCGACCAGATTTTTCCTTTGGCCGCTGCGTCCGGCAAGGGCGACTGGCAGGGATCGGTTTCCTTCCACCAGCGTTGGGTTTCCGGGTCGGCGGCCATGTGCGCCATGTCGGCATCGAAGTTCGTGCCGGTGTATTCAAGGTAAGCAAAGAGATAAAGCTGGCCGTTGATTTCGCGTTCGTGGATGGAAAAATTCTGGATGTGGCAGGCCTTGATCGTTTTATTCACGCCCGGCCAGATATGCGCGTGCAACGCTTCATAGTGCGCGGCCTGATCAGCCCTCAAGCCCGTGACCCAGGCATAACGTTGAACCAATGGCTTTGGCGTCGCACAACCGGCCAGCAACGCAACGAACAACAAGGCAAACCTGGCTTTCATAATGATTGGTTTCATAGGCTCAGCGGAAAATAAAATAGAGGGTCACAAAAATGATCAACACCACTGCCGACAGGATCCGGTAATCAGACAACCCGGAACCGCACGGCCCGCGCAGTGGCGCCGTCCAGTTTTCCCAGACGAGCGTTTCAGCTCCGGCCTTCAGCGGCTCACGCAAGATCAGCGAGGCGACGATTTGCACCGCCACGCAAAGGCAAAATAATCCAAATGACGCGAGCATAAAATCCGCGAGACAGATGTTGTAGATGAAATTTAAGATGGGCGCGGCAGCGATGGATTGGGCGTCTTTGCCGGCGATCTGATCTTTGTAAAACCCGAGGCAAAAACACACGGCCCCGAGCAAGCCACCGAAAACCATCGTGATGAACGCTGCCCGGCCGCCGGCTTTTTTCCAGAACACCCCCACGAGGAACACGGCGGTGATCGGCGGCGCGATGTAGCAGATCAATGTGTTCAACCCTTGAAAAATCGTGTCGTAATGGCCGAACAACGGCGAAAGCACAATCGCCAGAATCGTTGCCACCACCGTCGTCCAACGACCAATGCTCACCAGACTGTGGTCTGAAGTGGTGGGATGCCAGCGTTTCCAGATGTCATAGGAAAAAAGCGTGGCGGCGGAATTGAGCGCGGCGGAGCAGGTCTGCATCGCCGCAGCCAGCATCGCGGCAACGACCAACCCCTTGAGTCCGACCGGCAGCAAATGCATGAGCATGAACGGATACACATCTTTCGACGCAGCGGGCGCAACGGCCTCGCTGACCCCATGGATAATTTCGGTGCCAAAATAATTTTTCTGCACCAGGGCCACACAGATGACGCCGGGCAGCACGAAGAAAAACACCGGCAGAATTTTCAGGAACGCACAGAACAACGGCCCAAGGCGCGCGTGTCTTTCATCCTTCGCCGCGAGCACGCGCTGCACGATAGTCTGGTCGCAGCACCAATACCAGATGCCAATGACCGGATAGCCGAGCAGAATGGAGTACCACGGCACGCTGCCAATGACGGAGTTATCACCGTGCGGATGCATCATGCTCAAAAATGATTTCGTGGATAGTTCCGCGCCGCCTTCCTTGCCCAGCAGCGGATGCGGTTGCGTGGCGAGCAGATGATTCAACGCGTCCCAACCGCCGACCGCATGATAGCCCACGACCGTGATACAGATTGCTCCGGTCAGCAACAGAATCGTTTGCACACTTTCCGTCCACACGACCGCGAGCAAGCCGCCGATGACGGTGTAAATACCCGTCAACAGGCCAAGCGCGATGATGAAAAACATCAACGCATTCACGCCGAGAATGGTTTGCGTTTCGGAAATGCCGAAAATGAAGCATAACACCGCCGCCGCCGTGAATAGCGCCACGCCAATGTGGATCACGATGGCTGAAATCAGCGAGACGAACGATAATACGTCGCGACAGTTACGATTGTAGCGCCGTTCCAGATAATCCGGCAGCGTCGGCACGCGTGTCCGCAAGTAGAGCGGCGCGAAAAACAACGCGAGCAGAATCAGAGTGAAACCAGCCATCCATTCGTAATTGCCGTAGAGCAAACCGGACGTGTAAGCCGACTGCGCGAGGCTAACCAGATGAACGGTGGAGATGTTCGCCGCAAACATGGCGAGGCCGATGACCGGCCATTTCAGCGAATTGCCCGCGAGAAAATAATTTCCGCCTTCGCCACCGGCGGCCGGTTTCCGACGCATGAATCCGGCCGCAACCCCGATGCCGACAACGGCCAGCAGATAGACCGCAATGATCACCCAGTCGAGATGGCTCATGGAATCGTTCATGCAGGATTATTTAACGTGCCAGTTCAAGGCGCGCTGGCGGCAAACGGTCCTCAGTTGGTAAATTTAATTTCATTGATCGTCGGGCCTTCGCTGGCATCGAGGATATTCAGACGAAATTCCTGCGCGGTCACGGATGGGAATGATTTCTGAAAATCATCACCCAGGGTGGTGCCGGCGAAAAGCGTCTTCCAATCGCCGCCGTCACGATATTGCAGTTCAAATTTTTGCACGCGCCCAGCGTAAGCTTCCGAAATCCATACCCGGCTGACCATTCGTGGCTTCAGAAAATCCACGGCAATCCACGCTTGTTTTGTTCCCTCCGCCGTGGCCCAGCGGGTTTGATTATCATCATCGAACGCCTGTTGCGCGCCATATTCGGCTTCGTCATTGCCATACACATTTGAGGCCGTGGCCCTAGTCGCGGGCGCAATCGCCAGCGCAGGCAAATCCATGGCCGGGCTGTCCAATTGGAATTTTACGATCGTGTCCACCGGCTGCAACGCGGCGGCGGATACGATCACCGCAAGCGTTCCGTTCGTCTGCTCAATTTTCACCTTGCCCCCGCCGTTGAGCAGCGTGGCAGAAATGATTCTTACCGGCAGTGCGGGCAACTCAACGTGTCCGTCCTTGCCGTTCAAGATATGTAAATAAACCGCATTACCCGCACGCGTGCTGACGATGGCGGAGGTCGGTTTCCACGGGCCGCCGCGGGTGCCATAAATACTTTCACCATTTTTTGCCAGCCAGTCGCCAATCGCTTTCAGCCGGTTTGCCTGCGCGGGGTCAATGATGCCGTCAGGGCGCGGACCGACGTTGAGCAGAACATTGCCGTCGCCGCCGGCAGCCCGAATGAGCATGTCAAGGCACGCAGCGGTGGATTTCACGCCGTCATCCGGCCCGCCCCACGCCCATTGATTGTGCGCGGAAACCGTCATGCAGGACTCCCACGGGCGATCCAGTTGGAATTTGCCAATCCGCTGTTCCGGCGTGTCATAATCGCCGCCTGCGCCCGTCCGGTCATTGATGAGAATATCCGGCTGCAACGAGCGGACGAGTTTGATGGTGGCGGCACCGCGCTGGCCGTAAACCTCCGGTATATCATTCCAGATTGTGATGAGCGGACCATAATTCGTGATCAATTCCGAGATCTGGCCTTGAAGATATTTCTCATAGGCAGCCAAGTCAGGGGCATTGGTCTTTTTGATTGAGCCGCCGGGGTTCAAAAATGGCCAGTCCGGATCGTAACAATCGGGCACCGAATAATACGCGCCGAACGCAATGCCGGCTTTTTTACAGGCTTCGGAAAGCTCTTTCACCACATCGCGGTGAAACGGCGTATGCATGATGTTGTAGTCCGTCAGCTTCGTATCCCAAAGACAAAAGCCGTCATGATGTTTGGCGGTGAGAACGATGTATTTCATGCCGGCGGCCTTGGCAACAGCAACCCATTCATCGGCATTAAAATTTGTCGGGTTGAACTCCTTGTACAGATTATCGTAAACGGCAATCGGCGTCTCCTCGCCGCGCGACCAGCCAATTTCCTTGCCGGTCAAGCTCACCGGCCCCCAGTGGATAAACATCCCGAAACGCAATGCCTGCCAGCGGGCGACGGCGGCGGGCTCCGCCGGGGGCCAGCCGGACGACGCAGGGCTATTTTCCACCGCGAATGATTTTGCACAAGCCATGGCCATCACCGTCAAGACACAGGCTTTTAAAAGCATGGGTTTCATGCAACAATTCTGCCAAAATCACCGCACGTCCGTCTTGCAATTTTATACGGCGAAGAATATTGAACATTATATGACCGCCAAGCCGACCTACCATACCCGCCGTGCGCAGTATGAAATTGATCGTTGTGACCCGCAAAATCGCGCGATCGAAAGCGGTAAAATTGGATTTTGCGCACTTAGCAAGGGACATTATCCCGGCACGCCCATGTCGAAAAATGTCCTGCCCGGCCTGAACAGCATCGGCTTTATGAACGCGAGCGGCACGCCGGACTGGGGGTTTGACGCGCACCGCAACGAAGGCATTGAAATCACTTTTCTGGAAACCGGCCGGATGGTTTTTTCCGTGGAACGAAAAAAATTTGATCTGCGGGCCGGAGATTTCACCATCACCCGCCCGTGGCAGCTGCATAAACTTGGCGCCCCCAACATCGGCCCCGGGCGTTTGCACTGGATGATTCTGGATGTTGGCGTGCGGCGACCGCATCAAAATTGGCGCTGGCCGGCGTGGCTGGTTCTAACCAAAGCTGACCTGGCCGAACTCACGCGTAAATTACGCCACAACGAAAGCCCGGTCTGGAGCACCACACCCGCCATCACGCATTCTTTCCGCGAACTTGCCCGCACGGTGGAAGCCTGGGACAAGCCGCACGCGATTTCGCGGCTGGCCACGCATTTAAACCAGCTTTTCCTGAGCCTCCTTGATGCGTTGTCCGAGCAGCAGACCCAGGAAATCCCAGGCCTGACCTCACGCCAGCGCACAGTGGAATTATTTTTATATGAGGTGGAAAACCGTCCGGCCGTCAGTCGTAAATCATGGACGATCAGCACCATGGCTGAGCACTGCGGCATGGGCGTGACAGCATTCTCGAAATACTGCCGCGAACTGGTTAATACCAGCCCGATGGAATATCTCAGCCAATGCCGGCTGAAATCGGCCGCCTACCAGCTTCGCACCGAACCCCAGGTTTCAATCACCGAAATTGCCTACCGGCACGGATTCAATGCCAGCCAGTATTTTGCCACATGCTTTCTCCGACAATTTGGCCGCTCGCCCAGAGAATATCGTCAGGGCAAATAAATAAATGGCCTGAAAACCGGGCGCGGCTGCCTTTCAGATTTCCTTGGTCAAACCTCGGAAGATCCAGCCTGAGCAGGTTGCGCCGGGGTGGTCGCCGTTTTGGCTTCCGGATGCTCATCCAGCACCAGTACCCCCAGCGGCGGCAGATCATAATTTCCAGAGAAGGTCGTGCCGGTCAGGAAATCATGCATCGGTTTGTAGAACTGCAAGCGGATCGGCGAATTATGGTGATTGATCAAAAAGTAAATGCGCGTGCCTTCTTTTTGACGCAGGGACACTTCGATATTGTCGGGAACTTTCAGCAACGGATGCAAGTTGCAGGTCTGGCGCAACCACGCGACAAGGTCATCGTAGAAATGATGATGGCTCATCGTGCCAAGGTAGATGGCCCGGCCGAGGCCAAAATTGTTCACGGTCATGGCAGGGCTGCCGGCGTAAAAATCCTTCGCGTAATTCGCCAGCGTCTGACAGCCCTTGGGCTCGATGATATCGCACCAGAGCCGGGCGGGATGCATCTGGCTCGTGGTGAACGCACCTTTGAAGGTGAGATGGTTCTCCTGCCCCGGTGGCAAGGCGTCAAATTCCAGCACCTCCAAGCCAAACAAGTCGGTAAGGTCGCCCGGATAACCGGTGTCCGGTGCAATGTGGTTCTGGTTGACGAGACTGGTATTGAAGGTGCCAACCAGCGTGCCCCCATTCTGGACGTAAAGTTTGAGGTTATCCGCTTCGGCAGCGCTCAATACGCGCAAGGACGGGGCGATCACGATCTTGTATTGCGACAGATCTTCCGAGGGACGTGCGAAATCCACTTGAAAATTACGATGATGGAGCGCGTTATAGAAAAGCTGGATATGTTCGCGCAGGCTGAAGAATTTATTCGGCTGCATCGGTTGATCCAACGCCCATTCATTGTCGTGGCTATAAAGGATGCAAACGTTGGCAACGACCTTGGTATCTTTCAACACCGGCGCGAGCAGCTTGATCTCTTCGCTGATCTGGCTGATCTCCGCGAGGGTGCGCCGGCTGCCTTCAAGATGGTGGGATAGAATCGCCCCATAAAATTGCTCACAACCGATCCGGGGTTGCCGCCAGCGGAAATAAAGCAAACCGCTCGCACCCCGCGACAACAATTGGTAGGTGAACAGCCGGATCAAACCGGGGCGCACCAACGCATTTGCGTCCTCCCAATTGACCTGCCCCGCCTTTTGTTCCATCGCCCAAAAACCCGCCTCGCCATCGGGCGTCCGGATATCCGACTTTTTCAAGGACCGCAGCAGATCAATGTCGCAGGCGAGTTCCGCCGCCTTGGCTTTGATGGCGACATTGCTTTCGATGGAGACAAAGTCCACGGCTTCCGCCAGGTCAAAGTGATCAAACTTGCGGACGAATGCGCGCATCGTCGCGGTCACGGGATGTTGCGGGCAACGTTCGCGCAAAATATCCGCCTGCATCCGTATGTATTGCACCATGGTATCACTGCTGAACCGGTTCCAGTCCAGTGCCAGCGCCGGGTTATGCATCACCGGGGTGAACATCGGCATGGGCACCTGCTCCCAGTCCGTTACGGTTTGCGCCCAGAAACGGAGACCAAGCAGGTCATTCAGGCGGGGAATGGTCTTATATTTAGCCTGCAACCATTGATGCCATTCATTTTCCGTAGCCGCGTTAAAGGAAAATTCCGTGTTATTGCCGCCAATACTGTTGTCAATCTGCCACGCGATAAGTTGCGGATGGTTGCCGAGCGCATCAATCATCGCATTGACGATGCGTTTGGAATAATCCCAAAAGGCATCACTGGAAAGACATACGGCGCGGCGCGTGCCTTCGTGTTTCACAGTGCCCCGCTCGTCCAACGGGAGGATTTCCGGATGTTTCTTGGCGAGCCAGATCGGCGGCGCCGCCGTGGGCGTGCCCAGAATGACCTTGATGCCATGCTGCCCCATGATGTCCATCACCCGGCGCAGCCAGTCAAAATTATATTTGCCCTCCTCCGGCTCGCAGATGCCCCAGGTAAATTCACCGATGCGAACAACATTGATGCCCACGCGGGCCATGAGCACAGCATCCTGTCCCCATAAATCTTCAGGATTTTCGCGGGTACCGCCGTAAGGAAAGACCCAGTGTTCCGGGTAATAATCAACGCCAAAATACATAAAATAAGATTTGGTTTTGAACTTAACGCGACTCTAGGTTCAAACCTTACATCTGGCAACCAAAATCGCAAGTGGCTGTTTTCACTCCAAATTTTTGAACCGCCGCCGGGTCACAAAGCCATTAAACCATCGAAGAAAACCCGAACGCCCATGTTAAATAAAACCTCGCCAATTGCGCCCACCGCTGGCACGTTGCGCGGATGAAGCAGTTCATGAAATTTCTTTCCGTCGCGCTGACGACGACGGCCTTTTTCTCCCAGCTTTCCACCCGTGCGGCCACGACCACCAATGCCTTCGGCTTTACCGGCCCGGAGATTTATCCGATTGATCAGGGCGTGGCGTTGTTGCATGTCGCCGACCTGGACGGCGATGGGTTGAATGACATCGTGGTGGCCAACAACCTGCGCGCAAAAATCAACCTGCTCTACAACCAGACCGGCAAGACGAATCGGGTGGAAGCCAATCCGCTGCGCGCCTTGGAATTGAATGATTTGCCGCCCGACGCGCGTTTTCGCATTGATTCCATTCCGTCCAACGAACGCATCGCCGCCATGGAAGTGAAGGATCTGAACGGCGACGGCAAACCCGACATCGTTTATTACGGCGACCAGAAAGACCTGATTGTGCTGTATAACCGCGGCACCAACGGCTGGAGCGATCCGAAGACCTGGCATATTGACGATGGCCAGATGGATCCAAATGCGCTCTCGGTCGGCGATCTTTCCGGTAACGGCTTGAACGACATCGTACTGCTTGGCGACAGCGGCTCCGTTTATTTTTGGAAACAACAAGCCGATCACACGCTGGCGGAACCGCAAAAAATCTCCTATTCCGGCACGCCGCACGCGGTGCAGATCACCGATGCCAATAGCGACGGCAAAAATGATCTGTTGCTCGTTGATTTTGATAATCCGACACCGTATCGCGTCCGTTTTCAGGTCGCCGGCGGACAATTAGGGCCGGAAACTTATTTCAAGACCCAACCCATCCGGTCGTTCTGGCTGGATAATTTGGGTGGCGGCAAGACGAATTATCTCACCGGCATCGTGACCGCCACCGGCCGGGCGGAAGTCTCGCAATTCACCCGCCAGCCGGGCGAAGTCTTATCCGGCGCTTTTCGTACCGGACAATTCCAGGTGATGCCGCTGAACAAGACGGACGCGGCGGCGCGCGGCATTTTATGGGCGGATGTGGATGGCGATGGCCGTCCCGACTTGCTGGTGGCGGAACCCGAAAGCGGCCAGATCTCAGTTTATCTGCAACAAGCGGACGGCACGCTCGCCGCGCCCAAAAAATTTCCGTGCCTCGCCGGTGTCTCGCAGATCGCCGTTTCCGACTGGAACGAGGATGGCCATCCGGAAATTTTTCTGTTGAGCCGTGATGAAAATGCCGTCGGCATGACCCAGTTCGACAAGAACGGACATATGCCCTTCCCGACCTTGCTGCCGCTCGATGGCAAACCGCTCGTGCTGCAGGCGGGCGCGCTCAAACCAGGCGCCAAGCCGACCCTCGCCATCATCACCGACAAGGACGGCGTGCGTACGCTCGTCACCCGCACGGCCGACGGTAAAATGAAATCGCAAAAATTGAGCGACAGCTTCAAATCCAACCCAACCACGTTTGCGATCCAAGATGTGAATCAGGACGGCCTCGCCGACCTGGTGCTGTTGATCCCTTACGAAAAAATCAAAGTCCTGTTGCAAAAAACTGACGGCAGCTTTGATGAAAAGGACGTTGACCCGCCCGGCGGGGCGATGGATCAACCGTGGCTGGCTTCCGCCGATGTGGATGGCGATGGCAAACCGGAATTATTGCTGCCGCAGAAAAATTTCGTCCGCGCCGTCGTCCTTGAGCAACAGGCGAAAACCGCCGGTTCCACCAATGCGCCGGGCTGGGTTTTCCGCGTGAAAGACCAGATCAACGGGACGGCAACCGACTCGCGCATCACAGGCGCCACCGCCGTGGCGAACGGCAAGAACGCCACGCCCTCGATTTTCCTGCTCGATGCGGAGCATAAACAATTGACGCTGACCGAACGCGACACGAACGGCGTGTGGCAGGTCGTGAAAAACGTGGCCTTGCCGGTGGCTGATTTCGGCGCGCTACGCACGGTAGCACTGGGCGGCATGCCAAGCGTGGTGCTCTTCAGCCTGAACGCGGTCGCCTGGCAGTCCCTCGCTGGCGACGTCTGGCAGCTCACCAAACTGGACGACTATGATACGCCCATCAAAAACGGCTATTTGAACGATTTGGTGGCCGGAGATCTGACCGGCAGCGGGCGCAAGCAACTCATATTCATGGAAACGGCGCGAAACTATCTCGATCTCGTGTTCTTCGATAAAAATCGCAAACTGGTTCCGGGCGACCGCTGGCAGGTGTTTGAACAACACACCTTCCGTGCCTCCCAGAATGCCTTGCCGGAACCGCGCGAATGCGCCGTCGCCGACGTGACCGGCGATAAGAAGAATGACCTCATCGTGCTCGTGCACGACCGGATTCTGGTGTATCCGCAGGAATGACCCGGCGGAAAGCAGTCACTTCTTCGGCGGCGGAACGAAGGTTTCGCCGCTGTTTTTCTGTTTATATGGCATTTCGCCAAAAACTGTAGCCGCACGTTGCCAACGGCATGCACAAGTCCGTAAGGCCTTGGATTGCGGTGGCTGAGCGCAGCGGCGACACCGCTTTCGCACGCGCCAAGATCGCGCTGGATCCGAAAATGGCTCGCCGCACGAAGGCGGCGTGGCACCGGATTCATTCAAAAAAACAACCCGGAGTCATGCCGATCGCACAACTCCGGGGTTTGAAAATCGCTGACCCATCAATTCATTTGCGGCGGGCGGGGGGTAAAGACTTTCAGATTGATGCCATCCGTGTTCGCGCTGCCGCCGTACACGGACATATAGAAATATTTCGATATCTGGGTGAAATCCGGCAACAACGAGAAATCCAGCCAGTCGCGGAACATCGGCGGAAACATCTGCATGGTTGAATCGGTACCCGCGTTCTTGAGCAACTTAAAGGCAATGCGCATGGCTTCACGCTGGTTTTCATAACCAAACATGCCGCCGCCCGTGCCGCCGATCTGCTGGGCGGCATCCGTCAACCCGGCGATCTGGCTCAACGGTTTGGTTTTGCCATCAGCACTGCGGAGATATTCTTCCATGACCCCCGGATCGGTACCAAAGGCGACATAGCCGCCGCTGGAAGTCAACAGCAACGGCTTGGCGGGGATGGCCGAGCCATCTGCCGCGCGCTGGGGGTTGAGCGCGATGGAATAGATCTTGTGGCCGCGAAAATCACGCGGCTCGGGGGCGGAAGATTGCGAGGCGACCATCGAGGCGATCACTTTAACCGATTGGATCACCTGGTCGGGATTGGACACGGCGACCAGCGTCAACGCGGGCGGACTGGCGAATGCGCTCACGGAATCACCCACGGGTGATTTTTGGTAATTGATGATGTCATCACCCAGGTTGCCGATGAGGGTGTTGCGCAGGTCAAAACTCGGATCTTTCTGTTGCGCCGCCGAGTTGGCGATATCAATCACCGAGTTCACCTGAGCCAGGCCATTGGGCGAAATGGCAGCCACAATTTTTTGCAACTCAGCCCAGGTCTGTTTGCCGTCGAGGCGGATGCGGGAAAACTTGATCGCGTCGGCGGGCACGAAGGCCGGCGCATTCGCATCTTTTGGCGCCAGCGCCAGAATCTTCAAAATACCTGTGCGGCTGCTGTCTGGCGCATTCAGATGCATGGTCATCAGCGAACCCTCACGTGCTTGGCGGATGGCAAAGCTGGCGGATTTTAGGCCGCTCAAACCGGTCACATCCAAAATTTTGCCGATCTGATAATTGGGGGCGAACGGTGAAGTATCGTCGCTGTTATCCAGTGATTGGGAAATAAGGTTGAAAAACGATTTGGCATTGAACCAGCCGTAATAGGTCGGAGCATCGCGAAATTGCGAAAGTTTATCAGCGGCAAACAACGCATCGTCCGCCAGCGCGGGCATGCTGCCGCCCGTCAGGTGGGCAGCGACCGCTTCGAGATTCTTCGGCGAATTGCCGACAATCAACAGGGACTGGTATTGCGTGAAATAAATGTCCACCGGCTTGTCCGGTTTGGGATCCTTGCCCAGTTCCTGCACGGGCGGACGCTGGGGCATGATGTCTGCCAACTCGTTGGTCGTCAGTGTGATGACGGTAAACGGCAGGCCGCGGATCGTTTCCGTCCGCACTGCGCGGCCGGCATCCGTCCATTTTTTAATGAGCGCCGTGAGATTGGTCTTAAGCGAATCGCTTTTACCCTTTGCATCCAGCAACAATACAAAGCCCGGTGGCACATCGTCATGACCGTTGGAACCATTAATCGTCATGCCGACCGTGGCCTGGCCGTGCAATAAATCCACGAAATCCGCGACCTTGATGCCGAGGTTTTTTTCAACCGGCGCGATATACTCCGTGTTGAGTTTGTCCATAAACTTGTCATGAAACGGCTTCATGGCCGGGTCGTTCCAGAACATAAGCTGCGACGAAACCTTGCTTGTGGCGCGCAACACATCACAGTCGGGCACAGTGAAAAAAACGAACGTGTCCGCCGGCAAAAGATTTTCCGCCGGCGGAATCGCGGCCCGGGCCACACTGGCCAGGGCCAGAATGGCAGTGATGGCGGTGCTGCGCAAAAGGGATGAGTTTATCATATAAGTTGATTAGGCAAACGAAATGGATGGGACCGTGGCGGTCATTTCACAGCCGCCGGTTTGGTTTTGGTCCGGCTGGGCGGTTCCAGATAGCGATACGGATTGTTCGGATTGTCCGTCGAATAGGCAAAAGCATCGCGGTGATCAAGAAAGCTCTTTACCAGTTCAACCGGAATCGCAAAGCCCAGGCCTTCACCGAACGTGATCTTCATGTTCGTCACGCCCACAACGTCGCCCGCCAGGTTGAACAAGGGGCCGCCGCTGTTACCAGGATTGATCTGCGTGCTGGTCTGCAAATAAAGTTCACCCTCCATCTGGCGCGTTTTGGTGCTCAAAATGCCCTGCGTCACCGTGCGTTCGAGCCCCAGCGGGCTGCCGATGGCAAAGACCGAGTCCCCCACGTTCAACGCATCGGAATTGCCAAGCGTGACGGGCTTGAACTTCGGCGCATTCTTGTCCTGGATTTGCAGCAGCGCAAGATCGTGAAATTTATTAATGGCGATGATCTTGACCTGTTTGTAGATCTCGCGGTTCAGATTGCCATCAGCCTGGCGATATACTTCCACGGAAATCTCCGTTTCGCCTTCAATAACGTGAAAATTAGTGATGAGATAACCGTCGGCATTGATGAAGAATCCGGAACCGAGTCCCTCCGGCGTGCGCACCTGCACCACCGATTCACCGATCTGTTTGACCAACGAACTGACATCGCGCGCAGCAAACGGTTTGGTACTGGCGGAGTAGAACTGGCCGCTGTCAATCACTGGCGCCACGACCGGCGCGTTGGTTTCGTTCGCCCGCAGGATGCTGGTAATGACCGTGCGCGGGATGAGGAGCACGGTGTAACCCACATCCACGACCACCGCATCGGCCTTTTCGGCCAGAATCTTGCCGGTGACCGCATCCTTGTCCTTAAGCTGGATGGTATCGGCGAAATTGAATTGCGTGCCGCAGACCAGCAGCGAGGCGATGGCGAGATATTTCTTCGACAACATTAGGCGAAAATAGACCACAGCCTTTGATTTGACAAGCGGCCAGCCGTTCAATCTTAACGGAAAACTTTTCAAACGCCTCCGGTTCAAGCAGAATCCAGCCCAGTGATTGATACCAACGAACAACTCGCCGCGTTTTTGCCCGTCGTGAAAGCCGCTGCGTGGGTCGCGATTGATACTGAAGCTGACAGCCTTCACGCTTATCCTGAGAAAGTTTGCCTGATCCAGATCAGCACCACCGCCGGTGACCGCCTCGTGGACCCGCTGGCCGCGATCGACCTCAATTCCCTGCTCGATACCCTCAATGCGCACGAATTGATCTTTCATGCGGCGGATTATGACCTGCGCCTGCTGCGCAAACATCACGAATTCACGCCCTCGGCCATCTTCGACACCATGCTGGCCGCCCGGCTGCTGGGCGAACGCCAATTCGGCCTGAGCCATCTCGTCGAAAAATTTCTCGGGGTGAAGCTCGACAAAGGCTCGCAAAAGGCGGATTGGGCCCGCCGGCCCCTCACCGAAAAAATGGAGATCTATGCGCGCAATGACACGCATTACCTTAAGCCGCTCGCGGACAAATTAAAGGCCGAACTCATCGCCAAAAACCGGCTGGCATGGCATCAGGAAAGCTGTGCGCGCCTCATCACCGAATGTTCGCAACCCCTGGTGACCGATGCCGATGCTGTCTGGCGCATCAAAGGCAGCACGCTCTTAAGCCGCAGCGGCCTCGCCGTCCTGCGCGAACTCTGGCACTGGCGCGAACGTGAAGCCATCGCCGCAAGCCGCCCGCCGTTCTTTGTTCTGGCGCACGAAACGATGATCGCGATTGCCGCGACGGCCGCCGAACAAAAATCCATTGAGCAGCTCATCCCGCCCCGCATGCATCCGCGCCGCAAGGAAACCTTGCTCGAAGCGCTCCGGGCCGCGCAGGCCGCAACGCCGGAACAATTTCCGCAGATCATCAAACATTTTTCCAAACGCCCGAGCGAAGCGGAATTTCGCCGCTTTCGCGAGATCGAAAAAGTCCGCGACCAGCACGCGCACGAACTGGTGATTGATCCAACCCTTATCGCCAGCAAAGCCACCATGGGCGACCTCGCCCGCGACTGGGAAAAATTCTCACCTGATTTGATGAACTGGCAACGGGAGCTGTTGAAAGTTGCAGGCTGAAGGTTTCCGGTGCTTGGCCGGAACTTTTTCTGACGGTTTTGTGAGTTGCCCCATTGCCAGCCCGGCGGTTCAAAACTGTAAAACAGCCCTGGCCGGCGTAGCGGACCGCCTGCCCATCACCGTCCAGACGAACAGGTCGCACTGGACAATCCGGTTTCGTTTAGGCAGCTTCAATGCGTGGAAGCACCTCCGATTCTGAAGGCCGAATCTCATCATCCGTCTCCGCCGCCCAAGCCCCGGCGCAAGGGAGGCAGGAAACTTATCATCGCCGCTTTGATCTTCGTGATCGCGCTCGGTTCGACGATGTTCTTTGCACTGCATAAAAAAGAACCCGCCATCAAGGTCCAAACGGAAAAAATTTCACGGCACACCATCACGGAAACCGTCATCGCGAATGGAAAAATTTACCCCGTGGTCCAAGTCCACATCAGCCCGGAAGTCAGCGGTGAAATCATCGCGCTTCCCGTCAAGGAAGGCCAGTTCGTGCACAAGGGCGACTTGCTTTTGAAGATCAATCCCGACCTCTACATCGCCGGGGTCAATCAAGCCAAGGCGAGCTATGCCTCATCCGTGGCGGCGAAAACCACCGCCGTCGCGAACCAGGAGAAGGCGGACACGGATTTCACCCGCAACGAGGCGCTCTACAAACAGCATCTGCTCTCGGAAGCTGATTACATTGGCTTCAAGGTCGCGCGCGATGTCGCCAAAGCCAATGTTGAGAGCGCCGAGCACCAGATGGACGTCGCCAAGGCCAATGTGGACAGCGCGCAGGATTCGTTGAACAAGACCACGATCGTTTCACCGCTCGACGGCACGATCACCACCCTCAATTCCCAGCTCGGCGAGCGCGTGCTCGGCACGGTGCAGAATGCCGGCACGGACATCATGACCATCTCGGACTTGAGTGCGATGGAAGCGCGCGTTGACATCGGTGAAATGGATATCGTGCACCTGCAGGCCGGCCAGCTGGCGCTACTGGAAGTGGACTCGTTCAAGGACCAAAAATTCAAAGGCACAGTCAGCGCCGTTGGCAATTCATCGGAAGGATTAAATGCGAGTACGGCGCTGGGCAGCTCAACCAGTACTACCGGACAGTCGGCGACCCAATTTCAAGTCCGCATCCTGTTCCATGACCAGGAAGCGTTCCGTCCCGGCATGTCCGTGACCGCCACGATTGAGACCCGTACGCACACCAACGTGATCGCGATTCCCATCGCCAGTGTCACGACCCGCGTCATCAAGAAACCAGCAAAAGCGGACTCAATGGCCATGGAAACAAATTCCCCAAACTCCAGCTCCATCATCACAAACAACCTGGCTTCGACCAGCAATGGGACCAACAAGCCGGTGGATGTCGTTTTTGTGGTCGAAAACAACCACGTAAAAACCACTCCGGTCAAGATTGGGATCAGCGATGACAATTTCTGGGAGATCACCGACGGCTTGAAGGAAGGCCAGGAAATCGTCACCGGCGGTTACCACGCCATCAGCCGCGATTTGGATGACGGCAAAAAAATCATCCAGGGCTCGTCCGAAACCGAAACCCATAAATAAAACGACGGATGAATAGATTGCTGGATCAACGGGCGATTGGGTTTGTGCCACTGCCCGTTTATCCTTCGATCCCAAAAAACATTTATCCGACAACCTGTTTTGCCTGATGAGCCTCATCCGCCTTCAAAAAATTTCGCGACGCTATCAGATGGGCGCGGAAACCGTTCACGCGCTGCGTGAAGTCTCGCTGGAAATCCAGCGGGGTGAATATGTCGCGATCATGGGGCCGTCCGGCTCCGGCAAATCCACCTTGATGAACCTGCTCGGCTGTCTCGACACGCCGACCGGCGGCACTTACGAACTCAATGGCAGCCACGTTAGCGAGATGAACGACAACCAGCTCGCAGAAATCCGCAACCACGAGATCGGGTTCATTTTCCAGACGT
This sequence comes from Verrucomicrobiia bacterium, assembly GCA_036498725.1. GTDB lineage: Bacteria > Verrucomicrobiota > Verrucomicrobiia > Limisphaerales > UBA11358 > UBA11358. The sequence continues at coordinate 39,320 of DASYEY010000164.1, forward strand.
TCAACCTGCTCCCGCGTTCTGATGCCTTGCGCAATGTGGAATTGCCTCTGGTTTACGCCGGGATTCCGGCCGGCGAACGGCGGCGGATCGCCTTGGAAAAACTGGCCAGTGTCGGTCTGGGCGACCGCGTGCATCACAAACCCAACGAACTTTCTGGTGGACAACGCCAGCGCGTCGCCGTGGCCCGCGCCCTGGTCAACCGGCCGTCCATCCTGCTCGCTGATGAGCCGACCGGAAATCTCGATTCCAAAACAGGCGTGGAAATCCTGGCCTTATTCGAGGAACTTTCCCGGCAAGGCCACACCATTATCGTCGTCACGCACGAAGAAGCCGTGGCGCGCCACGCCCAACGCATCATCCGCATTCGCGATGGTTTGATCGCCAGCGATGAGCCGGTGATAAAATAATTTTTCGACAGAATGACAGAATTTCCAGAATGGATTGAGGCTGGCGAATGCAACTGAAGAATCAAATCATGGAAGCCAAATATGATCTGGCTGGAAAAGTGATTGGCTTGGCCATGAAGGTTCATTCAACGCTCGGCGCCGGGTTTCTTGAATCAGTTTATCATAAGGTATTGATCCATGAATTGCAGAAAGCTGGCATTAGTTTTGAATCGGAAAAACCATTAACAGTTCTTTATGACGGAATTTTAGTTGGAGAATTCGTTGCAGATTTATTGGTTGAAAACAAACTGATCATTGAATTAAAAGCCATCCAAAGCTTAACCGCGATTCATGAGGCTCAAACTTTAAATTATTTGGTGGCTACCGGAAAAGACACCGGCCTCCTGATTAACTTTGGCGCCGAGCGATTGGAGTTCAAAAAGAAATTCCGGCGAACGAAGCGGGAAACTTTGACAGAGTTTTCAAAGTGAAACCAAAAAACGCAAATATGATTTTGGTGAAAAAATCAAATTACAACATCGCAAAACCAGAATTTCATTCTGGTCATTCTGTCATTCTGTCAAAATGAACTTCTTGACCGAACTGCGCGAAGGTTTGCTCATCTCGTGGAGTGCAATCCGCGCAAACAAACTGCGTTCAGTTTTGACGACGCTCGGCATCGTCATCGGCGTCCTGACCGTCACCTTGATGGGCACGGCGATTGAAGGCTTAAACCGTTCGTTCATGCGCAGTGTTTCGTCCATTGGTACGGATGTGCTGTATGTAGATCGTTTCAACTGGCTGATCCAATCACGCCAGGAATGGCTCCAGGCGATGAAAAATCCGGCCATCGTACCCGCCGAGGTCGAGGCATTGAAACGGCAGATGACGCTCGCCGCCGCCATCGCGCCGGCCGTCAGCGACAATGAACCGGTAAAATACGCCAAGCGCGGTTCCGGCAGCGTTTCCGTCATCGGCACCACGGAACAATATCAATCCACCAGCGGCATCACGGTCGGGAACGGCCGGTTTCTTTCGGCGACCGAATGCGAAAACGGCCGGCCGGTTTGCGTCATCGGCGCGGACCTAGCCACCAATCTGTTTTTTAACGAATCGCCGGTCGGGGAAAAAATCCTCATTGATAAGCATGCTTTTGAAGTGGTCGGCGTACTGGAGAAACAAGGCGGCTTTTCCGACAGCGGGGGCGCCGACAATTCCGCCATCGTGCCATTGCAACAATTTCTCTATACCTTCGACCACGACCCGGACTACGGCATTCAGGTGAAGGTGAAAGACCTGGATCAACTCGACGATGCCCGGGAGGAATTACGCGCGATTTTGCGGCGTTTTCGGCATATCCCGCCTGGTGATCCGGATGATTTTGCGATCAACCAGCAAAGCGAGTTTTTAGAATTATTTCACCGCGTGGCTGGCACGATTGGCGCGGTCGGCTTATTCATCACGGGACTGGCCTTGTTCGTTGGCGGCATCGGCATCATGAACATCATGTTCGTCTCCGTCGCGGAACGGACACGCGAAATCGGCGTGCGCAAGGCCATCGGCGCCAAACGGCGGACCATTCTGTTGCAATTCCTCACCGAAGCCGCGTGCATCTGCCTGATCGGCGGTTGCATCGCCATCTTGCTTGCCTGGCCGGCGACGTTAGTGATGCAAAAGGCCATGCCGGCGACGTTGTCACCCATGATCGTCGGCATCGCGTTATTTGTCTCCGCCCTGACCGGCGTACTATCTGGATTTTTTCCCGCGTGGCGCGCCGCCCGTATGAACCCCGTGGATGCCTTGCGCAATGAATAAATTCAATCATCAAAATTTAGGGGTCGGCGCAGTCTCACCCCACCAGGATTGAAAATGAATAAGCGTCACATTTCCTTCCTCAGCGAGATTCGCGAGAGCCTCACCATGGCCATCGGCGCGATCGCGGCGCACAAGTTGCGGTCGGCGCTTACATTGCTCGGTGTGCTGGTCGGCGTGTTTTCCATCATCGTGGTGATGACGGCAATGCGCGTCATGCAAAGTAACATTGAGCGTGAATTGAGTTCGCTCGGCAGCGATACTTTCATGATCAAGAAATGGCCGAACACCTACTTCGGTTACTCCGGCGACCTGGAAAAATATTGGCGGCGAAAAAATATCACCGTTGCCACGGCCAAACGGTTGGAGGAAAAAACGACACTCCCGTTAAATATTGGATTGGAAAGCCGGTTCTGGTCCGGCGAAATCAAAACCCGTTACCGTAATAGTGCGCCGACGGTGAAACTTTACGGTGAAACCCCCGGCAGTTTTCCCGCCCATAATTGGAATCTGGGCGAAGGCCGGTTGTTGCTGGATGCGGATGTGGATGGCACGCGGAATATCTGCGTTCTGGCTTACGGGCTGGCCACGAATCTTTTCCCCAACGGTTCAGCGGTCGGCGAACAATTGAAGATTGACGGCATTGATTATAATATCGTCGGCGTGCTGGAATCCAAGGGCAACGCGCTCGGTGGCGACCAGGATAATTTTGCCGTCGTGCCGCTGACCACCGGCTTGAACCGTTACGGCCGGTGGGATCGCAGCTTGAACCTGCTCGTGCAGGCCCGCGATCGTGCAAGTTATGAAGCGACCATGGAGGAAGTGCGCGGTGCCATGCGCGTCATTCGCAAAACTCCGCCAGGCAAGGAAGATGATTTTGAGATCGAATCGAATGATTCTTTGATCGAACAATTTAAGAGTTTTACACAATCTGTGCGCATCGGAGTGATGGTGGTCAGTTCCATTGCGCTACTGGCGGCTGGCATTGGCATCATGAACATCATGCTCGTCTCGGTGACGGAACGGACACGCGAAATCGGCATCCGCCGCGCGATTGGCGCGAAAAAACGCAATATCATGATTCAATTCATCATGGAAGCCGTGGCTTTGTGTGAAGTCGGTGGCGCCGTCGGCGTAGTCTGCGGTATCCTGGGCGGCAATCTGTTGGCAATTGTTTTAAAATTACCACCGGCCATTCCTTTCGATTGGGTCATCATCGGCCTGGTCATGTGTTCCGTCGTGGGCGTCGTCTTTGGCACTTATCCCGCCTGGAAGGCCGCCAACCTCGATCCGATCGAATCACTGCGCTACGAGTGATTTTTGTCATACCGTTATTTTAATTTCTGATGACTCTGATCAAATCGCTTCGACCGGCAACGTTTAGTCGCCAGTTGGTTATATTGGCCGTCATATTATTTTGCCATACCGGATTCTGCGAAGTCATTTCAACCACCAACCTGTCGAAGTGTTTTGAGGACATCGCCCAAACTGCGCATGGCAATATCGGCATAGCGGTTGAGTTGCTTGAAACGAAAGAGTCCTTTCAATTGAACGGAGAAAAACCATTCCCCATGCAGAGTGTTTATAAATTACCCATCGGCATGGCCGTGTTCCATCAGATCGATGAGGGGACGCTTAAACTTGGGCAGTTGATCCAAGTTACGACGAATGATTTCGTGTCTCCAATGCAGCATAGTCCCATTCGAGACGCCTATCCAACTGGGGCTGAACTTAATGTCAGTAATTTACTGCAAAAAATGGTTTCCGAAAGTGACGGCACGGCTTGCGATGTCTTGTTGCGATTGCTGGGCGGTCCCGCAGGCGTGGAGCAATATCTTAGTGAATTGAACCTGACAAACGTCGTCGTGGCGACCACGGAAAAGGAAATGGGGCGGGACGAGTTCGCGCAATATCGAAATTGGAGCACTCCGGAAGGCTTTATCAAACTACTGCGAATGCTTCATGAGGACCATAAGCTGTCTGTTTCCAGCGAGAAATTGCTGCAGCAATTTTTGACCAAAACGTCCACGGGTCCGCACCGTCTCAAAGGCATGCTGCCACCCGGTACTCTGGTGGCGCATAAAACAGGAAGTTCCCGGACGATCAATCAATTAACGCGGGCTACCAATGATGCCGGCATCATCACCTTGCCTGATGGTCGTCATCTGGCAATCGCCGTGTTTGTTTCCGATTCAACAGCGGATGAATCAACCCGGGAAGCAGTGATCGCCAAAATTTCCCGGGAAGCTTGGGATTATTGGAATCAAGAAACAGCGCAGCGGTAAACCGCCCAATGCTTCATGGCAGGACCACCGGCTCGTCTTTTTCTTCCTTCGCAATATAGCGGCGGGTGGCTTCGGGTAGATCATGCCAGATTTTTAACGCGATGAACAAGCCGATGAGCGCAAAGGGAATCACAAACACCGGCAACCATTCCCAATTGCGCGCAAAGCCAAACAAAGGAACGACCGCATCCGG
>DASYEY010000165.1:0-29912 GCA_036498725.1 Verrucomicrobiia bacterium
TGAATGTCGCCAATCCTTTGGATGGTTCAAATGGCAATAATGCTATCACGAACATAATGGATATTTTCAGTGGTAATTTTGACGGTGACTTGATTTACGTTTGGAATGGTGCCTCGTATGATACCTTTACGATTGACTCCAGTTGGCCAAGTGGGGTTGGCAATTCGATTGATTCGGCTGCGGTTACACCGCCTGTTGTGAATCCTGGAACGGCGATTTTCATTCAAAATACCGTAGGGGCTACGACAAATACCTTCGTTGGAGTGGTCCATGTTGATGGTGCTGGAACTGGTTCAATTGGTGTGACTACTAACCATTTGGCTGTCGGATTCAGCTATGTTGCTTCGAAACTTCCTGTTGCTGGTGGTATATCTTCAGTTTTGAAATTGCCTAGTGATGGTTCTTTGGATGGTAGCATCATTAACGTCCCCAACATTGTTGCTGGAAATGTTCAAGGATTCACGCAATATACGATTGATTCTGCTTGGCCGAGTGGATTTGGAAATGCCATTGATTCGGCGGCAGTTCCTGAGCCTACTATTGCTGTGGGAAGCGGTTTTTTCATTCAAAACACTTCTGGTGCGACAGATTGGGTTCAAAGCTATTAATTCCTTATAAAAACATAAAAACACTATACTAAAATGAAAAAAATATTGATTGCAAGTTTGCTGGCAGCCGGTTTGGCTCTTTCGAGCCACGCTCAAGGTTTGGTTTTATTCACTGGTGGTACGCAGAACATAACAACAAACAACACCTTGGTTCAACTTGGTGCTATTGCTTCTGGCAAAACCTCTGGTGCTGGCAACTTCTATTATGCGTTGTTTTATTCTGCAACAGCGACTACGGTTAGTTCGCCCTATGCGTTTCTTGACAGTAACTGGACAGCGGTGACCAGTGACATTGGTGCGAGTTCGGCAACCGCAGGTCGCTTTCTTCCGCAAACGCCCAATGGCGATGGATCCACAACAATTCTGAATGTTGCTGCCGGCAGCACCGCTCAATTCGTTGTTGTTGGTTGGTCGGCATCATTGGCAAGTTCTTTGTCTCAATTGGAGTCGCTTTTCAATGCCAACGGCGTGTTAACTGCAGGTGCTGGTTTTATCGGTCAGTCGGTTGTTAGCGGCCCAATTTCATTGGGCAATGGTGGTTCGCTTCCGACCCCGGCATTGTTTGGTAATAGCTCACCTTTGATTCAAGGGTTTGTTTTGAACGGTGTTGTTGCTGCTCCTGAACCTGGTACGATTGCCTTGGCTGGTTTGGGTATCGCTGGTCTCTTGGCTCTCCGCCGCAAGAAATAATTCAGTTTAGTTTTCGCACCCCGCTGGCTTGCCGGCGGGGTTTTTTATTTCAATTATAGTTGCAACTTTGATTTCTACTTGGTGTTTAAACCGTTGAAAGCTATATTTTGACTATGCTTTGTATTGGACAACGTATTTGCATTTTATTGGGGCTATTTTCCATCTGCTTGCGAGTGTCAGCGATGGAAAATACATTAGGTTCTGCCAATCCTTATACGGCAATTGTTGATCGGAACATCTTCAATCTAGTGCCCATCCCAACAATTGATCCTGCGGCTAATGCCAAACCGCCTGAACCACCGGCAAAGATTACGCCGAACGGTATTATGACAATTTTTGGTCAACTACAGGTGATTTTCAAGGTGGCCACGCCGACTAAACCGGGTGCGCCAGCACAAGATCATTCCTTAGTAATGAGTGTTGGCGAGCGTCAGGATGACATTGAAGTGACCAAAATTGATGAAGCCTCTCGTACCATCACTTTCAATAACCATGGTGTTATTCAAGAATTATCATTAACTAATGCCACCATTTCTAGCCCTGCCCCTCCGGTTGCTGGCGGCCCGGCACTTGGTATGATTCCACGTCCAAGCTTTGGACCGCCGCCGGGCAGCCCCGCTGCGGCACATAATTTCAATAATCGAATCGAGAACCATCCTAATGCTTATAATCCGAATGCATCTGCTGCACCAAGTTTTGGTGGGAATGGTTTTGGAGGCAATAATTCTCAAATCAACTCCCAGAACGCACAATCTCTATCACCTGAAGCTCAAGTCATAGCCATTGAAGCCCAACGGCAACAGTGGCAGCAACAGGGTAATCCCGCAGCTTCTCTCCTTCCACCAACGTCAATCACCAGCCAATTACAGTCTGAATCAGGTGGCGGGCCACCTGTCCCGTAATATGTAATTGCGCCGCTTATCTTGGGTTTTATTCCTTAATTTGTTGGAGATGCGGCTGCATATTATACCAGCGGGGGAGCAATGTCCGCGAGGTCTTGGATTGCAGTGGCAGAGCGTAGCGGCGACACTGCTTTCGTGCGTGCCAAGCCCGCTCTTTTATCCAAAACGTCTCGTCCGGGCGAAAGCAGCGTGGCAGCGGCGATGGGATGAATCCGTTCGAGTGAAGTAATGCTTCGCGCACCGGTTTGATGACTTTATCCAACGCAGTGGAGCGAGGAGCATTGCTCCGCTCAGTGGTTGTTCCCCTGCGTAGGAGCTAGGAGCCTGGAGGTTGAAATTTAGTATTTTACTGTCCGCTATATGGAACTAAATCTCGAAACGGATTTTGCCGATCGTGCTTATGGAATTCTTGCCAGTCTCGTTACGCCGCGTCCAATTGCCTTGGTGACTACCATCAATGCCGCTGGTCAAGTGAACGCTGCGCCGTTCAGTTTCTTCAATTTGATGGGCGCTAATCCACCGATTTGCGCATTTGCACCGGGCGACCGTGATAACGGCACGCCGAAAGACACTGCGCTCAACGTTCGTTCACAGCATGAATTCGTTGTGAATCTCGTGGATGAAGCCATCGCCGGGGCGATGAATCAATGTGCGGCTTCGTTGCCCTTTGGTGAAAATGAACTGACCCGCGCCGGTCTGACTACCGCCCCCTCGTCACTGGTGAAGCCACCGCGGATTGCGGAAGCACCCGCGAGTCTGGAATGCGTCGAATGGGGCACATTGCAGGTCGGTGGCAATCGCATCGTCATCGGTCTCATCAAGCGGTTGCATGTGCGTGATGAATTGTTTGATCTGGAAAAGCAACGCGTGCGCACGGAGAAATTATTGACGATTGGGCGCATGGCCTCACCGCATTGGTATTGTAAAACGGGCGACCGGTTTGAAATGATTCGTCCGGCGTAGGCGTATGTTTGAAAATAGAGCTGCCGTTCATCATCCTCGGACTCATCGTCGTCCGCGAATTTTCATCAACGTGCGAGAACGAGGGCGACGATGAGGATGAGCCGGATGGCGAAACGGGTTTCTTCAAATTGTTTTTGAACATAGCCCAGTGTTTTAACACTGGGATAAACGTGGGCCGGGAAATAAAAGTCCCAAAGGGACGAAAGAGTTGTTCTGCCGTCCCTACGGGACTTTTTGATTCAACCACCATACCAACTAGCCTTAAAAGGCTGGGCTATTCTCAAAAACCAGCGTAACTACCAATAAAAGCCATTTTGGAAACATTCCCCTCAATTTACCTGAGCATTTCCTTCGTCCCTTCAGGACGATTTTATCTTCGACCCGTGACCAGCCACTGCGTAGCTGGCTAATATCCGGCTGTGCCTTCGGCACCCGCACCGCCGGGCGCTGGTTCACTTCCTGTGGGAAACACAACAACATTGGCCAACTGGTGGCTTTGGCTGCGCTGCGGCCAAAGTCGTCGCCGAGCGCAGCGTCAGGCGACGAAAAAGAAACGTCCAGTAACCAAGCAAGCCACAAAGTGCCTGCGATGCAGTCATAATGGGTCGCAACGCGCCCCATTCCACCCATTATAGTTATCTGCCAATGTGATGCTAGAATGTCACAGGCGATTTTTTATTTCCACTGTCCCCAATAATTTTCAAAGCTCTGCAGTTCACGGGCAGGATGCCAGCCCTGTTCGTCATGCCACAAAACCGTCGCGTGGCCGTGTGAAAATCGTGTTTCCCATGGCAATTGATACGCGCCGGCATCCAGCCAGGCAAGATGATCGCCCGTCCGCAAGGAACGGGGCAGCGGCAGGCGTGCGATTTGATCAAACGCCATGCACGTTGGGCCGCAAACGGCAGTGAGGGTTTCCGCGCCGGTACGTTCTGGGAATAATAAAAATTCGTGCTGTTCCCATAATGATGCCAGGGCATTCATCGTCCGGCCACCGTTGCAGATAAGCTGGCGCAGGCCACGCCGCTCTTTTACATCGAGAATTTTTACCACCAAGGCACCACAGCCAGCACTGACGAAACGCCCGTTTTCCAGCCAGATTTCGCGCAGATTGGGAAAAGATTTGCTGGCGCGCCGCAACATTCCGGCAAAGGCACGCAGGCCAAATTCACCGTCGTACACTTTGCCGCCGCGCGAGAGGATATGGCGCACGGGCAGGCCGCCGCCGATGTCCAACTGCCGGGGATTGAAATTTGCCGCCCGACAAATTTCCGCGACTTCGGCGATGGCGCGTTCATAGACTTGCGCAGCCGGAATATTGGTGCGCAGATGGAATTGAATCGTTTCGATGCGGACTTTGGCTCGCAGTAGTTTTTTAAGAGCCAAGACCGCTTCATCCGGCGCAAAACCAAATTGGGTGGGAAATTGTGGATGGTCCGGGTCAAATTCTTCGCTGGTCAAAAGCCGAAGGCCAAGCCGCCAGTTCAATTTTTTTGCATGGGGCAACAAGGCATCCAGTTCCGCCCGCGAATCAAGATTTACCGAGAGCTCGGGTAAGTCAAAGCGCAGCAGCCAGTGATGTTTGGCGGGGCCATTGACCAAAATATTTTCCGGCGGGAAACCTTCGGCCAAGGCCGCTCGCAGTTCAAATTCACTGACAACTTCGATGGGGCGATCTTGTGTCCGCCACCAGCGTAATAAAGGTGCTACGGGCAGCGTTTTACAGGAAAGCCAATGTTGAATTTTTAGTTTTGAGTTTTGAGTTTTGCCTTGAAAACCTGCGGCGACCAGGGCGGTATCCAATTCCGCAATCCGTTCAGAAATTGGTAGTTCGGAAAAAATGTAAGCCGGGGTTGGTGTGCGCAATGCCAGCGCTTCGTGCACGAGGCGTTGCCAAAAGGCGATCGTTACCGGCGAATGACCAAAATTTAACTGCTTAATGGGTAGGGCAGAACTGAGGCTTTGCTTCGATTGCTTTTTCATTTGCTGTACCAGCTTCGCTGGCGAAAAAAAGGGCAAAGCCAAAGCTTTGCCCTGTCTGATGGAATTATATTAAAAGTCTGCCAGTTCAAATCACATCCCCATGATTTGATAGCCGCCGTCCACATAGAGAACTTGACCGGTGATGGCCGCAGCGCCATCGCCGGCGAGGAACGTGCCGGTCGCGCCGAGTTCGTCCGGCAAACAGGTGCGTTTGAGCGGTGCATGGGCTTCGTAATGTTTGATCATCTCCATGAACCCGGAGATGCCACGGGCTGCCAGCGTATTCACCGGACCGGCGCTGATGCAGTTCACGCGGATTTTTTTCGGACCCAAATCATAAGCCAGATAACGGGTGCTGGCTTCGAGGGCGGCTTTGGCCACGCCCATGACGTTGTAATGCGGCACGACCTTTTCCGCGCCGTAATAGCTCATCGCTACAATGCTGCCGCCGTCAGTCATCAGGGGGGCCGCAGCGCGGGCAAGGGCGACCAGGGAATATGCGCTGACATCGTGCGCCACGCGAAACGCTTCGCGGCTGGTGTTCACAAATTCACCCTCGAGCGCGTCTTTCGGCGCAAACGCCACCGAGTGCAGAAGCAGGTTGAGTTTGCCAAATTTTTCACCGACGGTTTTGAAGACATTCGCAATGTCTTCATCTTTCGTCACGTCACACGGCATCAAAATGGTATCGGGGCCGAAGGCGGCCACCAGTTCTTCAACATTTTCCTTGAGGCGTTCACCCTGATAGGTGAACGCGAGTTTTGCGCCGGCCTTGGCCCACGCCTGTGCAATAGCCCACGCGATGGAACGTTTATTGGCGACGCCGAAGACAATCCCGGTTTTTCCTGCGAGTAGTGACATAAATTCGTTAAAGGTTGAATCGTTTAATTGGGTTCCATTTTAATTCGTTTTGACCAGCACGCGCAAAGGAAATTAATGGCACGTCACTACCCCGAATTGGGTAGCCATTAAAAGCTCGCGCTTGAGGGACGGATTTCAGAAATTGTCGGACGTGAATCAAGGTCATTCGATCCCGGACACGGCTGGTGAACCAAAGGAATTTAAATTGCCCATCGATGGGTTCAAGGGAACCCCGGAAGAAATCGAGCAGCAATGGTTCGAACAAGTCTATCGTGGCCGTGGCGATTCGATGAAGCAGCTCACCTGGCGCGCCCTGTTGATGGGGTCCGTACTCGGTGCCGTGCTCTCCCTCACCAATCTTTATATCGGCTTGAAAGCGGGTTGGGCCATGGGCGTGGCCATCACCGCATGCATTTTATCATACGCCATCTGGACGGCCCTCACCAAAATCGGCCTCGCGCGGACGCCGATGACCATTCTCGAAAATAACTGCATGCAATCCACCGCCAGTTCGGCGGGTTATTCGACCGGCGGTACGCTCGTGTCGGCGTTTGCTGCATTCATTTTATTGAACGGACATTCCATGTCGCTGGGCTTCACGCTGGCCTGGGTTTTCTTTCTGGCGGTGCTGGGGGTTACGATGGCGGTGCCGATGAAAAAACAGATGATCAATGTCGAGCAGTTGCGTTTTCCCAGCGGCGTCGCAGCGGCAGAAACGTTGCGCGCTCTGCATTCAGAGGGGCCGAAGGGAATGCGGGCCGCCAAGGCCTTGGGTATTGCGGGAATCATTGCGGCAATTGATAATTTCTGGCACGACGGCTTCGCTTTGATCCCGAAAATTGCCGCTTATTCCAGCGATGCGCTGGTTACCAAGTTCAACGCCGTCTTCTTCGGCCCAGCCTGGATAGGCCGCACGGTGATGTTTAGTTGGGAGCCAATCTTCATCGCCTCCGGCGCGATCATGGGTATGCGCGTCTGCATCAGCATGCTCATCGGCAGCATCGCTTGTTGGATGTTTTTTGTGCCCGCGCTGCAACATGCGGGAATTTACGCTGGTTCCGGTTTTCGCGATGGTGTGCAATGGACCTTATGGCCGGGCGTTTCGTGCATGATCGCCGCCAGCTTGATGACGTTGATCTTGCAATGGCGGATATCTTTCCGTGCCTTCGCCGATCTCGGCAAAATGTTTTCGCCGCGGACAAAATTCCCCACCGAGATGAGCGCCATTGAAACGCCGATGTCCTGGTTTGCGGCAGGGCAAATCATTTCGCTGATCGCCCTGTCCTGGCTGGCGCATGCGTCGTTCAACATGCCTTATTGGCAAAGCGCGCTGGCCGTGGTGTTGTCCTTTGCGCTGTCGTTGGTAGCCTGCCGGATCACGGGCGAAACCGATACCACGCCCGTAGGCGCCTTGGGCAAGGTCACCCAACTCACTTTTGGTGCGTTGAATCCCGGCAACATGAATGTGAATCTCATGAGCGCCAATATCACCGCTGGCGCGGCCGGTTCGTCCGCTGATTTATTGACTGATTTGAAAAGTGGCTATCTGTTGGGCGCCAATCCGCGCAAACAATTCCTGGCTCAATTTGCCGGAATTTTCATTGGTACGATTGTAAGTGTATTCGCTTTTTCGTTGATCGTCACCAAACCGGAAGTTATCGGTTCGGATCAATTTCCTTCGCCTGCCGCACAGACTTGGGCGGCGGTGGCGCAGGCACTCAGCAAGGGCTTTGAAGCCCTCGCGCCGGTCAAGCTCTGGTCCATCGTCATTGGCGGTGCCGTTGGCGTTATCTTTTCAGTATTGCCGCTGATCTTTCCTAAACAGCAAAAATACCTGCCCTCCGCCTCCGGTTTTGGCCTCGCGTGGATTTTTCAATGGTACTACGGCGTGCTATTTTTCATCGGCGCGGTGATTGCTTACGGCTTTCAGAAAACATCACCGGCCAAAGCCGAGGAGTACACGTATCCGATTGCTTCAGGCGTAATGGCCGGAGGCGCGCTGATGGGCGTTGCGATCATTTTCTGGCAAAATGGCCCTGAAATGTGGCACAAGTTTCTTGGCCACTGATCGCCGGCTGTCGTCTTTTGCGTTGATCAGACCGCTACGATATTCACCAGCTTTTTCGGCAGGACGATGATCTTCTTGATCGTTTTGCCTTCGAGGAACGGCTTCACCTCGGCTGAGTCTTTGGCGAGCGCTTCCAAATCTGCCGGTGCCATGGTCACAGCGACTTTGATGACGGTGCGTAATTTGCCATTCACCTGCACGGGAATTTCCACTTCGCTCTCAACGAGCAACGCCGGATCAAATTTTGGCCATTCGGCGTAAGCCAGCGACGGGGCGGTTTGTCCGAAGGTCGCATGCAAACGCGCCCATAATTCCTCGGCGAAATGCGGCGCGAAGGGCGCGAGCAGTTGCAAAAAGGTTTTCATCACGGGCAACGGTTTGTTCTGCCAGGTCATCGCCTCGTTCACAAATACCATCATGGCGGAAATTGCCGTATTGAAACGCATGCCGTCCAGGTCTTCGGTGACCTTTTTGATGCAGGCATGCAACGTCTTCAATTGTGCCGGAGTTGCGGCCACGTCAGTGATCATGCCGCTGAGCAAAATCAAATCCAACAATTCTGCCTGCGGGCCGGTGGCCAATGCTTCCGCTTGTTCGTAAGCTGTCTCGGATTTTTCATCCACGAACAAACGCCAGGCGCGGCCGAGGAAGCGATAAACGCCTTCGACCCCTTTGGTGTTCCACGGCTTCGTGTCTTGCAACGGCCCCATGAACATCTCGTAAAGCCGGAACGCATCTGCGCCGTATTCCATGAGCACGTCATCAGGGTTCACTACGTTGCCGCGTGCTTTGGACATTTTTTGCCCGTCGTCGCCGAGGATCAGGCCTTGATTGACGAGTTTGTAAAATGGTTCCGGCGTTGCTACGTAACCGAGATCGAACAAAACCTTGTGCCAAAACCGGGCGTAAAGCAAATGCAACACGGCATGTTCAGTACCGCCGACATACAAATCAACTCCTGGTGTCGTTGATTTGAGTTTCAAGTTTTCAGTTTCAAGTTTCAAGTTGGTCGCTTGATCACTTGAACCTTGGATCTTGGAACTCCCCATCCAATAACTGTCAGCTTCTTTGCTAACGAAGGCGGCGGAGTTTTTGGGATCGGTGTAGCGTAAATAGTACCAGCATGAGCCGGCCCATTGCGGCATGGTATTCGTTTCGCGGATCGCGTCAGGAATTTCATTCAACCATTCTTTGGCGCGCGCCAGCGGCGGTTCACCGCTGGTTGTGGGCTTGTAATCTTCCAGTTTGGGCGGCAACACGGGCAACGAACTTTCGGGCAACGCTTCGTGATATCGGTTTCCGGCGGCATCTTTTTTCCAGATGATCGGGAACGGTTCACCCCAATAACGTTGGCGGCTAAACAGCCAGTCGCGCAATTTGTAATTGATGGTTTTCTTGCCGAGATTTTTTTCTTCCAGCCAAGCTGTGATTTTCTTTTTGGCTTCAGCGGTGGGCAAAGCATTGATGAAGCCGGAGTTCACGGTTGTTCCGTCATCGGTGAAACCTTGCCAGTCAGTTTTGGGGTCGTTTGGTTGGACTACCTGGATCACGGGCAGGTTGAATTTTTGTGCGAACTCAAAATCACGCGTGTCATGGGCCGGTACAGCCATGATGGCGCCGGTGCCGTAGCTGGCCAGAACGTAGTCTGCAATCCAGATTTGAATTTTTTCACCGTTAACGGGGTTGATGGCATACGCTCCGGTGAACACGCCGGTTTTTTCCTTGGCGAGTTCGGTGCGTTCAAGATCAGACTTCCCGGCAGCGTAGGCTTTGTAATCGGCAACGGCTTTTTCTTGTTCCGGCACGGTGATTTGCGGAACCAGTTTATGTTCCGGTGAGAGCACCATGTAAGTCGCACCAAATAATGTATCGGGCCGAGTGGTGAAAACGGTAATTTTGGCTGCTGAATTCTGGATGCTGAATGCGACTTCTGCGCCTTCACTGCGCCCAATCCAATTTCGCTGCATTTCCTTGAGAGAATCGCTCCAATCAATCGTATCGAGGTCAGCGAGAAGTTTTTCCGCGTAGGCGGTGATGCGGAGCATCCATTGGCGCATCGGTTTGCGGATCACCGGAAAGCCGCCGACTTCGCTTTTACCATCGATAACTTCTTCGTTGGCCAGCACTGTGCCAAGTTCGGGACACCAGTTCACTGGTGCTTCGCTGACGAAGGCAAGGCGTTTAGCGTCGCGATAGACACGCTTATGTTCGTCCGTTTTGCAATCAGCCGGAAATTGAATCGTATCAACCGATTCAGCCTTGTTCGTTTCGGGATTGAACCATGAATTGTAGAGCTTGAGGAAAATCCATTGCGTCCACTTAAAATAGTCCACGTCCGTGGTGGCAAGTTCGCGCGACCAATCGTAGCTGAAACCAAGGGACTTAATTTGCCGCGTGAAATTGGCGATATTCGCCTCGGTCGTGACGCGCGGATGCTGGCCGGTTTTGACGGCGTATTGTTCAGCCGGCAGGCCGAACGAATCCCAACCCATCGGATGCAAGACGTTAAAGCCGTCAGCGCGACGATAGCGCGCTAGGATATCCGTGGCGGTATAACCTTCTGGATGACCGACGTGCAGGCCCGCCCCGGACGGGTAGGGGAACATGTCGAGAATGTAAAATTTCTTTGGGACCTGGCCGCTGGCCAGCTTTTCCCGCGACATTGAATCCGCACCATGGCGGATGGCAAACGGGTGGTTCGCCGGGATTTTATCGCCGGGGTTGAAGGCGCGAAAAGCCTGCTGTTCGTCCCAAGTTTTCTGCCATTTGGGTTCGATCAGATGAAACGGATATTGCCGGCGACTACTTGACATAGAAAAGTTATTCTGCCGGAAAAATTAGGTGCGGGCAATCGTGGAATAAAGGCCACAGGTTCTGACTGCGAGGGTGTTTCCAATAAAGCGATGGTCGTAAAAGTGCGCCTGACCACGTGGGAAATCACGGGATGTCATGGACTGCGGCGGGAAGCGTAGCGCCATGCCGTTTTTTTGTGCGAGGATAAAAGAGTGGGCTAGAGAGTTTCATTATGACATGAGCATATGACTCAATGGGTGGAATCGGTCGCGCTGCGACTGATTTTGCCTGTACCACAGGCACTTTGTGGCGGGATTGTATGGTTGGACGCCCTTTTTCGTCGCCTGACACTACGCTCGGCGACGACTTTGGCCGCAGCGCAGCCAAAGCCACCAGCTGTGCCAATAGTATTATGTTTTACAATGGTGCGCACGAAAGCGGTGTCGCCGCTGCGCTCTGCCTCCGCAGGCCAAGACCTCGCCAAGGTTTGTCAAGCCGGGTCGCCCAGCGGATCAAAGAAATTTCCGGATCGTCGCTTCATCACCACGGGTACCGAGGACATACAATTTATCGCCTTGGGTCCAGGCAGCGGTGTAGAGCGGGCCAGATTGGGCAAACTGCAGAACGCTGGTTTCCGGTATGTGTTTCACAGATTTGCGATCAACCACGAACAACCATAAGTCGCTTTGGTTCGCGGCCAGCGCCGGATTGGTACGGAAGCAGATCATCGAGACTTTTTTATCCGACCAACTCTCAATGGCGCAGCCGGCGACGGGGATTTTTTCGAGCGCCGGGGGCAAAGTATAATCGGCCGGCGCGCCGCTTTGCGCCAGATAGGTGCGGATTTGCGTGAGATCATTGGTTAACAAGCTCATGCCGTAACCAGAGGTGGCGGTATTCGCCATTTGATTTTGATAGGCGCCTAGCGAGCGGTCAGCCCCGCTGAAATGAGGTGCCAGAGAAATCACGATGAAAATCAATGCGGCAAAGGTGACGCTCAATGCGACAGCGGCAGTAATGCGTTCTTTGCGCCGGGCATTTAACCGGATTTCAGCGAGCTGTTCAGAAATGATCTGTTCTTTCAAGCCGGCAGGGGCGCCGACCTGGCGAAATTTCGCACACAGAGCGGTTTGGCGGGCGCAATGTTGCTCAAACCAGCAGGCGAGTTCAGCGTCGGTTTTGGTGAGTGCGAGCGCGGCGGCAACCTGTGGATCCTCGGCATCCGCCGTGCCGGGGCGGTAAAGCAATAAAATCGTTTTGGCTTCGTTGATATTCACGGTGTGGGCGGCTGGTTTTCGGTCTCGGCCAGGAGTTGATGCAGTTTTCCCAATCCACGGGTCAGGCGCGATTTG
Organism: Verrucomicrobiia bacterium; assembly: GCA_036498725.1. Classification (GTDB taxonomy): domain Bacteria; phylum Verrucomicrobiota; class Verrucomicrobiia; order Limisphaerales; family UBA11358; genus UBA11358. The sequence continues at coordinate 12,221 of DASYEY010000165.1, forward strand.
ACGGTGCCAATGGGCACGTCGAGGATTTCGGCGATTTCCTTGTACGAGTAATCCTGCAAATAAAAGAGGGCGACGGGCGCCTGATAGATGTCATCCACCTGTTTTAGGACGTCGAGCACCTGTGCGGCGTCGAGGCGGTTGATGACATCCGGCGAGATGACGGGCAATTCCAATTCCGCCGCTTCGAGTTCAAGATGCGGAAAGCGTTTCTGCCGGCGCCGGGAGCCAAGAAACTCGCGGTGGAGCGTGGTGAAGAGCCAGGTTTTCACTTTGGATACGTCACGCAGTTGATGCCCTTTGGCTGCCCAGACGCAGAATGTCTGTTGGGTAAGGTCACACGCTTCCGCCTCTTCGCGTGTCAAGCTAAAGGCGAATTGATAAAGCGGCTCGTAATGCCGGGCCACCAGTGTTTCAAAATCCGGGCTATCAGCCATAACGTGGCGTTAAAAGTGTGAGGGCTGGCCAGTCAAAAAGTTCCCCAAAAAATAATCCGGTTTGGTGGAACAAAGTAATCACCCATTCATCGCAATAGAGGACACGAAATGTTCCAGTCATTCACAATCATTAAATTCACGATGAAAGCGATCAAAAAAGCAATCCGGTTATCAATTTTAAGCATGGGCGTTGTCTTGGGCGGCCATTCGGTTTCAGTTTTCGGTGCCAATGCGACGGTATCTACCAGCGGTTTTACCTTTGTACCGCCTGCGGTCACCATCAATGCCGGTGAAAGCGTGACGTGGAATAATTTATCCAGTGGCGGCCACACCACCACGAGCGCGACTAGTTTGTGGAGCAGTAGCACGGATGGTTTTAAATTCGTTTTCGCCAACGCCGGGACTTATAATTATTTTTGCATCCCGCACCAATCTTTGGGCATGACGGGAAAGGTCACGGTCAATGCCGTCACACCGCCGAATGTGCCGCCGACGGTGACGATCACCAACCCTGCCAGTGGCATCACCCTGAGCGCCCCGGCGTCGTTGACGCTCAAGGCGATGGCAGGTGATTCGGACGGCAGCATCACCAACGTTCAGTTTTTACAGGGTGCCACTTCGCTCGGCAAGGCCACCACTCCGCCATTTTCATTCGCCGTGAATAATTTATCGGCGGCAACGTACACTTTCTCCGCCGTCGCCAGTGATAACGGCGGTTTGACCGCGACCAATTCGATCACGGTTCATGTCATTAATGCCAGTCCGGTGACTGTGGGTGCGACTCAGTTTGCGTCGGCAAATCATTTTCAATTCAGCTATAGCGCGGATGTCGGCCTAACGTATCTGGTGCAAGTCTCCACGAATTTGTTGGATTGGACGCCGATCAATACTAACACCGCAACCGTCAACCCCACCGTTTTCACCGATGCCAACGCGGGTCGTAGTGGCGCTTACTATCGTGTCGGACGGTTGGCAAATCCATGAAGAGGCAGACCATTTTCAGCCAGTCTGATTTTCAAATGCCAATGCCGGTTGTGCGATCATGGCCATTGTTCTACAGCGTATGGTTGTTCGCTTTGTTGATAGCGTTCCCTGCGTCATCCGCATCGCCATCAACCGCCGACGCCCGCGTGTTCCTCGCGCGCGGCGTCGTCGAGGTGGTTCAAGCACCGGCCATCACCATCAAACACGAGGCCATCACCAATTATATGGCGGCGATGACCATGCCATTCCATGTCAAAGACCCGGGTGAATTGACTGGTCTGCAGCGCGGGGATCAGGTCAATTTCAAACTGCATGTCACGGAAAACGAAAGCTGGGTCAGCGGGATCAGCAAGGTGGGAAAGGTTGCGCTACCTCCCTTGCCCGCTGAAGCCAGCATCTCCCAGCCGCCTGATGAAAAATTTGAATTATTACATTATAAATTCACCAATGAACTGGGGCAGGCTGTTAGTTTGAGTGATTTTCCCGAGCAGGCATTAGCCATCACTTTTTTTTATACCCGTTGTCCGTTGCCGGATTTTTGCCCCCGCTTGTCGAAAAATTTTGCCGAGGCGTCGCACAAGCTGGCGGCGATGACCAATGCACCCACGAACTGGCATTTTCTTTCCATCTCTTTCGACCCGGAATTTGATTCGCCGGAAATTCTGAAATCGTACGGCCAGCTTTATCAGTCTGATCCGGCGCGTTGGAATTTTTTGACGGGTCCTCGGACGAAGATTCGCGAACTTGCACAACGCGCCGGGGTCACACTTGCGAGCAGCGACGGCACGATCAATCACAATTTTCGCACGCTGATCATTGATGCCTCCGGGCAGTTGCAGACGGTTTTCCCGATCACGGGTGATTTTTCAGATTTGATTGTAGCTGAAATGCTCAAGGCGGCCGCAGTCACGAACGTAGTTTCAGGAAAATGATCAACCTGACGGGGTAAACATGTTGAAATCAAAACGAGCTTTGACCGTCGTCATTGCCGCCGGACTTTTTGTCGGCGCGATGGCCTTGGTGATTTCCTGTTCGACGACCGCATTTGTCGTTGCGCCATTGGAAATTCCCGGTGCGCATTTCGTCGGCAATCAAGCCTGCGCGGATTGCCATGCCGATATCGTCCATAAATTTCCGATGAGTGCGCATTCGCGAATTCATCCCGAAAACTCGGCGATGCCCGGACAGAGCGGTTGCGAATCCTGTCACGGTCCCGGTAGTGAACACATTCGCACCGGTGGCGCGGCAAAATTCATCATCAATCCCGGCAAAACGCCCGAGTCCTGTTTCCAATGTCATCTGGACGTTCACGCTGAATTTACCCTGCCGCAGCATCATCCCGTCATGGAAGGCCACATGAATTGCGTGGATTGCCACGATCCGCATGGTGGCGACATCATGAAACCGGCGGGTGGTCTGGCGATGGCGCAGCAAAATCAAAGCTGTGCCGAATGTCATAAAGCCCAGACCCGGCCATTTGTTTTTGCGCACGAAGCGCTGCGCGAAGGTTGCACGGTCTGCCACAACCCGCACGGTTCAATCAACCAGAAGCTGCTCGTCGAGAATGATCCGAATCTATGCCTGCGTTGTCACGCGCAAGTGCAGGGACCGAATGTTGCCGCCGGTCACCTTTATATCGGCAACACCGACCATACGGCTTTTCTGCAAGTCGGCACGTGCTGGACGGCTGGCTGCCACACGGCGATCCATGGTTCCAATGTTGATCCACGCTTGCGGTATTAAATTTTTGCGCGAACGGGATGAAATTTTTTCTTAAAAACCGTTTTAAGCCATTAGCGGCGGGCATTTTTCTGTGCTGGTTGAGCGGGCAAGTTGTATCCGCCATTGCGCAAATTGCAGTGCCCTCGCCAGCAAATATCAAGATCGAATTTGATCGGGATATTCGTCCGATTTTGGAAACCTCGTGTTTGCGTTGTCATGGACCGCAGAAGCCGAAGAGCCATTTCCGACTGGATGATCGTGCGGCGGCGCTCGCCGGAGGCGATGAGAATACCAATGACATTGTTCCCGGTGACAGTGCGAAAAGTTTATTGATCCAATACGTCGCCGGGCAGGTGCCTGATCTGGAAATGCCGCCGGTGGGCAAGGGCGATCCGCTTACCTCGCAACAAATCGGTCTATTGCGTGCCTGGATTGATCAAGGTGCCAGTTGGAGCACCACCAATCAGTTGCCGCCAATGGAATTGGTGGTGGCGCCCACAATGCGCTGGTTTGATGTGTCCGGCAATAAATCGCAGTTTCGGGCGTTGACCGGTACCAAGGAAGGTTTCTCCGAAGGAGTAGATAAATTTTCAGTGACCGAGCAGATCAATCCCAACGAAAAGGTCACTTTTGAAGGTCGTGCTCTGGTCCCGGAACAGGACTATAAATTCAAGCTGGCGGTGGACCGCACGGACCTGGGCTTCATTCATGTCGGATTTGATCAATGGCGTAAATATTATAACAATAACGGCGGTTTTGATCCGGCAGTGGTTCCGTCAGGATTTTATTCTGACCGCGATTTGCACGTGGATGATGGCCGGGCCTGGGTGGACTTTGGTCTGGAGCTGCCCAACTGGCCGGAAATCATCCTTGGCTATGAATATCAATATCGCCGGGGCAATGAGTCTACGCTGGATTGGGGCAATGCCGGCGGGAAAAATATCTATCCCGCCACGCAAGTGGTGGATGAGCGGACGCATGTCATCAAGTTGAATGTGGCCAAGGATATCGGTTCCTGGCATCTGGAAAACGATGCGCGGGTCGAGTTTTATACGGAGAAAAATCAAGGCGCGGAAGCCGGCATCGTGTTTCCTGGTGACGCTGCGCCCGATCAGTTTGTCAATACTCACGATGATTATCATCACGTGCAGGGCATGGACACTTTGGTGATCGAAAAATCGGTCCGCGAAGGCTGGTTTCTCAGCGGTGGACTTTATTACTCTTATCTTTCCGGCAGTGATTTTTTTGATCAATCCACCGCCTTTGCTTCACCGGCCTTCAATTTTTTTAACACCAACCAATTGAGCAGCCAGCAGATCACTTTGAGCCGCCGGTCGGAAATGTTCAGCCTCGCCAACTTGTTTACCCCAATGGAATATTTGAACATCTCGGTGGGCCTGCAAAACGAATGGACACGTGAATCTGGTTTCGGCCTGGACGTTCCTGACCTGGAGTTTGGCGGTACGGTTCCCGCCAATTCGAGTCTTGATGAATTCAAGGCCCTGCAAAATGCCAGCATCCGCTTCACTAAAATTCCCTTCACCGTCCTATTTGGTGACGGCCAATTCAGTGAGGATAATTACAGCGTTTCACAAAATTTGGGCGGGGACGAAATTGCCCGCGAGACTGCCGCCAATAATTTTCGTTATGACTTAAAAACCGGTTTCAATACGTCGCCTTGGCGCTGGTTTGAATTGACCGCCCAATACGAACATTCCGACAGCGACACAGATTACAATCCCCAATCGGATATCTTCAACAACCCCTTTGGTGCAAGTCTTTCCAGCCCGACGAACGGTTATCCCGCCTTCATTCTTGGCCGCAATATCCGCAGCGACCAATTTGAAACGAAAATTGTTTTGCGTCCGGCGCGCTGGCTTAAAACCACGCTGACCTATCAATTGAGCGCCACGGATTATTCATCCAAAACGGACCCGGCGTTTGATCCCTTGTTGCCGGGACTGGTTTCCAGCGGCGGATTTATCGCCGATGGCCGGTATGATTTGCAGACCTATGGCATCAGTGCGGTGGTGACACCATTCCGGCAATGGTATTTTTCCGGCGCCTTCACTTATAGTGATTCGCGCGTGACGACAGCGGATAACGGCGATCCTTCCATCGTGCCGTATCAAGGAAGCATCTATACGGCGAATGTTGCGGCGACTTATGCGATCAATGAGAAAACGGGTCTGCAATTGGCTTATGTGTTTTCCAGCGCTGATTACGCGGAAAACAATGCGGCCGCCGGGATTCCGGCCGGGCTGAACTATACCCATAGTGACGTGATCATCGGTCTGACGCGCAAAATTACCAAGCGGTTGTCGGGCGCGTTACACTATGAATATTCACAGTATCATGAACCTAGTGGGGGTAACGTGAATGATTTCCATGCGCAGGGGATTTTTGCGGCGTTTGTTTATGCCTGGCAGTAACGGATGCGGGATTGCCTGAATAATCGGTTTCACATCGTGCTCAGCGTCATCCTCGTCCTCAATTTCCATCCTATGCGAGGACGAGGATGACGCTGAGCAGGAGGATGATTTGGCGGTGCTCCGATTTTCAACCGCGTTTGCGCGCCGCTTCCCACGTCAGCCGCAATCCTTCCAGCGTCAAATCATCGCGCACGACGGAAATTTCCGGCAGTTTGGCTGCGATCAATTTGGCATAACCACCGGTTGCCACCACCGGCAATTTTTTAACATGCAACTCGTGTTTCAATTCGTTGATGAGTTCGCGAATCAACCCGCGATAACCATGCACCGCACCGATGAGCATTGCCTGTTCCGTGCTTTTGCCGATAGCGGATTTGATTTCGCGGATTTCAATGCGCGGCAATAACGCGGTTTTCTCGTGCAAATAATCCGTCATCGCGGCGAGGCCGGGGGCGATGATGCCGCCGATGTAATTGCCCTTGGCATTGACGATGTCAAAAGCCACAGCCGTACCAAAACCGACTACCACGACGGGCGCGCCAAAGTGATGACGAGCGGCAACAGAATTGGCTAACCGGTCGCCACCGATTGAATTCGGCTGCGGATAATCAATGCCCACGCTACTCAAGGTAGACGGTCCCAGTTCCAGCACCTTTAATTTCCAGAGCGCCTTCATGGTTTTATGGACATGGGGTGTGGCGCGAGGCACGACGCTGCACAAAACAGCACCTTCGAGCCGGTTCTTGCCGACGAATTTTTTTACCAACGCGGCAGCACCACTGCCAAACCATGCCAGGGTGGGGATGTCGGCCTGTTTCAAAACACGTTTGTCATCGGCGAGGCCGAGGTGCGTGTGGGTATTGCCGATGTCGAATAGTAGGATCATAGTTCAGCTTTTTCCCCGCAGATTACGCAGATGGGCGCAGATTTTTGGAAAGGCTGTTTTCCGAATCTGGTTCGCCTGGATGGTTCAAAACCAAGCGTTGATATTCCAAACTTGGCGAACCAAAGTTGATGAGCAAGGCGCGTGTATAATTCGTCGCATTTAGATAATTGATAACTTGTGATATTTCAGGGTTGCCAAGCCGTTCAATCGCTTTTAATTCAACCAGAATTTGCCCAAAACAAATAAAATCCGCCCGGTACGCGAAACTTAAATTTTGACCTTTATATTTTATTAACAACGGAGCTTCACGTGGGAATGAGATTTGTCGGCCCATGAATTCGAGCGCCAAAGCTTCATGATAAACTGCTTCAAGAAATCCATGCCCCAAGTGGCGATGCACTTCCATCGCCGCCCCAATGATCGCGTAAGTTTGTGGGTCTTTGTTCATATCGTAGTCCGCGAATTAGGCTGAATATCACAGTTAAATAATTGAAAATCAATCTGCGAAAATCTGCGTCATCTGCGGGAAAATCACTTTTCCAAAGTCACATCGCCGCCAACGACGCGTTCCAGATGTCCATGCTCCGTGCGGACCAGTAACGTGCCGTCGTCGTCCAAAGATTCCGCCCGGCCACGGATTTTCTGGTCGCCCATCACGACGACCACATTTTTACCGATGGTGGCGCAACCGGCTTCCCATTCATCAGCCACCTCAGAAAATTTTCGCGCCCGGATCCGCGCATAATCCTGGTCTAATTCTCGCAGGATGGCCGTTGCCAATTCCGCGCGGGAAATGGCGGTACCCGATTCAATCTTTAATGAGGTTGCCAGCTTGCGGACTTCCGGCGGTAATTCGTTTGCGTCCACATTCACATCCACGCCGATGCCGAGCGTGATGTGTTTGACGCGGTCAGACTCGGCACTTAATTCCGTCAAGATGCCAGCCACTTTTTTGCCTCCGATCAGGATGTCATTCGGCCATTTGATTTCCGGACGCAAATCTGTTTCCGCCATGATCGCACGGCGCAGCGCCGTGGCGGAGGCGACCGTGAGTTGCGTGGTCTCCTGGGGATGCATCTCTGGTCGCAGCAGGATGGAAAACCAAAGTCCTTTGTGCGCGGGAGAAATCCATTTCCGCCCCAACCGGCCCCGGCCCTTCGTTTGTGATTCGGCGAAAACAACGATGCCTTCCTTCACTCCGTCATGCGCCAATTTTTCAATGATATCGTTGGTGGAGGTCGTTTCCTTGAAAACCCGGATATCACGACCGATTACTTTGGTTTTTCCGAGCCGCGCCAACAGGTCATCCGCATGCAAGGCATCCGGCGAGTTGATGAGCCGGTAGCCAAAATGCGGCCCGGCCTCAATCTCGTAACCGACCTGACGCAATTCTTCGATCCGTGACCAGATGGCAGCCCGGCTGATCGCCAATTGCTCGGCCAATTGAGCGCCCGACACGCCGTCAGGATTCTCCCTTAGTGCGGATAAAATTTTTGCGTCCGTGGTCATTTTTCGTTCTGCAACGCGTTCGTCACATTTGGCCCGAGGCGATGGCGGATTGATTCATGCTTGAAAGTCCAAACCGATGTCCACCGCGCGCGCTGAATGGGTGATCGCACCCACCGAAATGAAATCCACACCGGTCTGGGCGATGCCACGGACGGTTTTTAGGTTTACCCCGCCGCTGGCTTCGGTCTGTGCGCGTCCGGCCACGATTTTTACCGCCGCTCGCAAGGATTTCAAATCCATGTTATCGAGCAAAATGATGTCTGCGCCGGCGGCCACCGCCTGGGTGACTTGCCTCAACGTGTCGGCTTCAACTTCAACTTTCAATTTCGGAAATTGTTGGCGTGCCCGGGTAACGGCGGCAGCGATGGCATTGGGTTTTTCCTGCCGCAATGAAACCAGATGGTTGTCCTTGATGAAGATCAAGTCAAACAGGCCGAGGCGATGATTTGTCCCGCCACCGCAGGCAACGGCGTATTTCTCGAATCGCCGCCAGCCGGGCGTGGTCTTGCGTGTGTCGAGAATCTTCGCCTGCGTACCGCGGATTGCAGCCACAAATTGCGCCGTAGCCGTGGCCACCCCGGAAAGCCGTTGCACAAAATTCAGTACAACCCGTTCTGCACTCAAGATGGCGTGTGCCGGGCCGGAGATTTTTAACAAGGCATCACCGGCCCGTGCTTGAGCACCGTCGGCCAGCAACTTTTGGATTTTGATTTTCGGCGATAATTGCCGGAACGCAATCTCGGCGAACTGGATGCCGGCCACCGCCAGCGGTTCGCGCGCCCGCATCAACGCCACGGCGGACAGATTTTTTGGCACCGTGGCGAGGGTGGTGGCGTCACCGCGGCCAAGATCTTCGGCCAGGGCGTATTTAACGGCGATGCGGATTTCGGCGACGGATAGATTCATCCCGTCAAGATGGCGATGAATGGAAAATGGGGAAAGCAAAATTGAAGATTCGAGAAAAGCCGGAAAATTGTAATCGCTTACCGGATGGCTTTGATTTAGAAAAGATGCATATCAGATGGCTGACTGAATTCGCCCATGGTGCCCATGATCTTCATTCTATTTGTTGGCTTGATAGTGGCTGGCGCCATTGCCAATGCGATCATGGCCCGCAAGCGGCAGGAAGCGCTTTTGGGATTGGCACAGCGGCTCAATCTTGATTTTGATCCGCGTCAAAATTTTGCCATCCCTGGCCGGTTCGATTTTCTCAAGCAACTGGACCAGGGGGATAATCGTTATGCGATCAACCTGCTTTCCGGCAGTTATCAGCAGAATGAAATCCTGGCATTCGATTATCATTACGAAACCTATTCAACGGATGATAAAGGCAACCAGACGACTCATCATCACTGGTTTTCATTTTTTATTTTGATGCTGCCGGTGATGTTTCCTGACTTGACGATCCGGCGGGAAGGTTTTTTTACCAAGATCGCTACATTGTTTGGTTATCAAGATATCCAGTTCGAGTCGGCCGAATTTTCCAAAACGTTTTGTGTGCGGTCGCCGGACAAAAAGTTTGCCTATGACGTCTGTCATGCACGGATGATGGAATATCTGCTCGCGAACCGCGATTTGAGCCTGGAGATTGAAAACGATGTGATCGCGCTGGCGTTCTCGGATCGGATCTCCGCCGAGGCGTTTGAATTCAATCTGCAACGACTGAATCAAATCCGTTCCCTGGTGCCGGAATATCTCTTTGCCAAAACCTTATGATCTTGATTTTAATCATTGTTGGCGCGGTCGTTTTTTTGCCGCTGATCTTTGTTGTAACCCAGTACAACGCACTCGTCGGGTTGCGGAATTATATCCGCGAATCTTGGAGCAATGTGGATACGGAATTGAAACGGCGTTACGACCTCATCCCGAATCTGGTTGCGGTCGTCAAGGGGTATGCCGCGCATGAACGTGAAACTCTGGAGCGGGTCACGGAATTACGTAATCGTTGCATGGCCAGCAATGGTCCGCCGGTCGAACAGGCGGCGGATGAAACCCAGTTCGTCGTGGCGGTGAAACAACTGCTGGCCGTGGTGGAAAATTATCCCCAACTGAAAGCTGACCAGAATTTTCTGCAACTGCAAAAGGAGTTGGTGAACACCGAGGATCGCATTCAGGCGGCCCGCCGTTTCTATAACGGCAATGTGCGCGATTACCGGACCAAGTGTGAAACCTTTCCGAGCAACCTCGTGGCCAATCTCTTCGGCTTCAAAGCCGAAGGCGACTTCTTCAGCGTGCCACCCTCGGTCCAGGAAGTGCCCAATGTGGATTTTGCCTGAAAGCGTGCCTGAATCATCAGTTTTGACATCCGGCTCATCCTCGTTGTCGTCCTCGTCCTCGAATTTCCACCGACGTGTGAGGACGAGGATGACGATTTAGCGCAGCACTATTTCAGGCCGGCTCTGAGTACATTCCCGCTTTGAATCAAGGCGTCGTGATCTGGAAGATCTGGCCACCCTGCATCAGCACGTAAACTTCGCCGTCACCATCTTCGGCAAAACTGGTAATGCCGTCAGTTTGGCGCAACATCTGGCCGTGTTCCGTGACTTTCTTGGCGTCAAAATCATAACGTAAACCGTAGATCGTACCGGGGCTGTAATCAGCGTAGAGATAAATTCCGTTCAATGATGGAAATTGTTTGCCGCGATAGACATAGCCGCCGATCACGCAGTTGCCGGTCGGATGATCGGGAAACAGGCCTTGGGCTTGCAAATCCTTGCGGTGAGAATACTCGATGATGGGTTCAATGTACTGGGCGCCTTCCGGACCGGGTTTGAAATGATGCGCGCCTTCACGGACGCTCCAGCCGTAATCACCGCCCTTGACGATGACGTCTACTTCCTCCCATAGATCCTGGCCAACATCGCCCGCCCAGAGCACGCCGGTCTGACGGTCAAAGCTGTAACGCCATGGGTTACGCAAGCCATAGGCATAAACTTCCTTGCGCGCGCCCATACCGCCCATGTCGGGTTCGTGCATGAACGGATTATCCGAGGGGATGCCGTATTGCAATTCGTGCGACCGTTTGCCATTGCCGCTGGTTGCCCGTGAGTTCACATCAATCCGCAGCATTTTTGCCAGCAAGGTTGCGGTATTCTGGCCGCTGCCGTAAGGGTCATTGCCCGCGCCGCCGTCGCCCAGGCCAAGGTAAAGATAACCATCGGGGCCGAAGCATAGTTCGCCGCCCTTGTGATTGGAGAAAGGTTGTGGCACTTCAAACAAGATGCGTTCCGAATGCATGTCGGCTACGTCCGCGTTGGTGGCCGAGACTTTGAATTCACTGATGACGCTGCGGAATGGGTAATTTTGCGGTTGCGAATGCTGGTTCGCCGGATTTTTTTGGTTGTAATAAACGTAGAACAGGCCGTTGGTCTTGAAGCCGGGGTGAAAGGCAATGCTCATCAAGCCATCTTCATTTTCGAAATGTGGATTGCGGTCCACGATGTTGAAAAATTCCTTGGCATCACTGCCATCTGAACCTTTTTTGACGATGACGATTTTACCGTCTTGATACACCACAAAGAAACGGCCGGTGCCGTCCGGCGCTTCGCTCAGCCACATCGGGCGTTCGTCCGGCAATTTTTTAAAAACCGGCTTGAGCGCGATCGCGGGGAGCGATTGGGCCTCGGTCGAGCTGGCCAGCGCAAGGAGCGAGCAGATAACGGTGGCCGAAAGCAAAATGTTTTTCATAGCGAGCGGGTATTAAATGGCGGATGGCGTGGTTTTGTAAAGTTGAACCTTTGTTCGAGACGGGGCGGAGCCGGACGAGGTTACAGGCCAAAATCGTGGCTTTTGGCTGCACTCTGCTCTTTCGCCATGCCTGGGTTATGCTAAACTCACCCGACAATTGAAAGCACTGGTTCAAACTCGGAGTACGCGTCTGGAAAAGGTTTTTCTCATCGGCGTGGAACTTAAGGCCCGCGGCACGGCCGACATTCGCGAATCCTTGGACGAACTGGCTGAACTGGCGCAGACCGCCGGTGCGCAGATTGTCGGCGACGGCATCCAAAAAATGGATTCGCCCACGCCCGCCACCTTCATCGGCAAGGGCAAGGCCGAAGAATTTGCCAAATTTTGCAAGGCGGAAGGCGTGGATACGGTCATTTTTGATGATGAACTGACACCCGCGCAGACCCGGAATCTTGAAAAGATTTTTAATTGCCGCGTTCAAGACCGTACGGCGTTGATTCTGGATATTTTTGCGCAACGCGCCCGCACGCGGGAAGGGAAATTGCAGATTGAACTTGCGCAATTGGAATACTTGCTGCCGCGGTTGACGCGATTCTGGTCACACTTGTCGCGCCAGCGTGGTTCCACTGGCTCCATCGGCGGTGAAGGCGAATCGCAGTTGGAAGCCGATCGTCGGAAGATTTCCGAACGGATTGACCGGATTCAGCGCGACCTTGAACTGGTGCGCCGCCAGCGCGAGACGCAACGTGCCGGGCGCCAGCGCAGCCAGTGGCCGCTCGCATCAATCGTCGGCTATACGAACGCGGGAAAATCCACGTTGCTCAATGCCCTCACCGGTGCGGCAGTTTTGGCCGAGGATAAATTATTCGCCACCCTGGACCCGACGACCCGGCGCCTGCGGTTGCCGACCAACCAAAATGTATTACTGACGGATACGGTGGGGTTCATCAAGAAACTGCCGCATGGTTTGGTCGAGGCTTTCAAAGCAACGCTGGAAGAAGTTGTGCAGGCAGATTTGCTCCTGCACGTCGTGGATACCAGCCATCCCCAGGCCGAAGAACACATTCTGGCGGTGAATACGGTGCTGGCGGAAATTGGCGCGGCGGAAAAGCCGGTGCTGATGATCTTCAATAAAATTGACCAGGCCAATGGCAGTGGCGCCGTGAACCGCTTGCGTGAACATTTTGCCAATGCCGTGGCGATTTCGGCGCGAACCGGCGCGGGGATTCCCGTGTTGCTTGCGGAATTAGGGACCCAATTACGCCCGATCCGCGAGTTTGTGGAATTAAAAATTCCGCATGAACAGGCGGCGGTCATCGCGCGGTTGTATGCGGTCGGGCAGGTGGTGGAGAAGCGGTACACCGGCAAGCTGGCAAAATTCAAGGCCCGCATCCCCCAACACTTTCATGCGGAGTTCATGCCGTTTATTGCGAAGGAATGATTATGGGGTATCGTTCCCAGTGATAACAAGTTTGACTCAACCCACTACGGAAATTACATTGAGCCCAATGCTGGCTGCTGAATCCAAAGTGGCGGGTTCTCATTCTGAACACGCTGCTAATGTTGACCCCGCCCGTTCCTGGAAAAAAATTGTGGAACCGGTGGAGCCTTTTCTTCATGCAGTGACGGACCAACTTGTGCGTCAGGCGCGTGAATTTGACCCGCAAATCGTGCCTTATGCCGAGCACGCGCTGAATAATGGCGGCAAACATTTGCGCCCCACACTGGTGGCGCTGGTGGCCAACTGCTTCGGCCAGCTCAACGAATCTCACGTCAAGGCGGCGGTCATCATTGAAATGGTTCATCTCGCCACCCTGGTCCACGATGACGTGATGGACGAGGCTGTTATCCGTCGCGGCCATCCGACCGTGGCGGCGAAATGGGGCAATGAAATCGCCGTCTTATTCGGCGATTGCCTGTTCGCGCAAGCCTTGAAACTGGCGTCCAGCTATCCGACGCCGGAAGTATGCCGCGCGGTGGCGCTGGCGACGAACACGGTCTGTTCCGGTGAGATTTTACAGACGCAACAGCGCCGGAAATTTGTGGCAGCCCGGCGCGATTATTTCCGCGTCATTGAGATGAAAACTGGTGAACTGTTCACCTTGTCTTGTGACTTGGCGGCTTTTATCAGCGAAGCCACGCCCGAACAACGCTCGGCCTTGCGTGAATTTGGCGCGTCCGTTGGCATCGCGTATCAAGTCTATGACGATTGTGTGGATCTGTTCGACACGGAAGCCCACGCGGGCAAATCCCTCGGCACGGATCTGGCGAAGGGTAAATTGACCTGGCCTTTGTTGCTCGCCTGGGAACGGGCTGACGCGCCAGACCGGGAAGCACTCGAAAAAATGATCCAGAATTGGCAGCCGGAATATCTGGCGGCCGTTAACGCTTTGCTGGAAAAATATGACACATTCACGCCGACGGTCGAGGTGATCGAGCGTTATCTGGAACAAGCCCGCCGGGCATTGCAGATATTGCCGCCTTCGGTGGGACGCACAGGTTTATTGGGATTGACTGATTTTCTTGCGCAACAAACTGCGATTTTGGCGGTTCAATGAGCATGATTATGTCCGAACCCATAACCACGACCGATGATGCCAGCGAGCCAGTTGAAGAGCTGGAGAGTGAATTGGTTCAGCGTTCGCGTAATGGCGATCTTTCCGCCTATGACGAGTTGGTGAAGCGTTATCAGCAGCGAATTTACGCGACCATCTATCACATGACCTCAAACCATGATGATGCGAATGATTTGGCCCAGGATTCGTTCATCAAGGCATTTTCCGCACTCAAATCGTTCAAGGGCGGCTCCAGTTTTTACACCTGGCTCTACCGGATTGCGGTCAATAAAACGATCAATTTCCTGAAACAACGCAAAAACAAGCATCATATGAGCCTAAATGATCTTGATTTTAATGCGGAAAACGACCCGGACCTGGTGGCTTTGGTTTCCCATAAAACCCCCCAGCGGGACGCAAGTTTATCGGAATTGCAAAAAAAATTGAACGAGGCTTTGCTTAAGCTGTCTGAACCTCACAGAATGGTTGTCGTTTTACATGATGTGCAGGGCCAGTCGCACGACGAGATCGCGGAGATCATGGGGTGTAATATTGGGACGGTCCGGTCGCGTTTATTCTACGCCCGCCAACAGCTACAGGGGTATTTAACGGAATACATCAAACCAGCATGAAAGACAGCGAACACAATTTTGAGGAATTGCAACAATTGCTGAAATTAAAGCGGCACGAGGTTCCGCCGCCTGGTTATTTCCACAACTTTTCCAGCAACGTCATTGCCGGCATCCGCGCGGAACGCGAGGTTGCGGCCCAGGCCCGTCAGGTGTCTGGCAACTGGCTGACGCGACTCATGAGCATTTTTGAGACCCGCCCCGGTTTGGTGGGCGGGATGGCGACGAGTTTGGTGCTTTTATTGGTCGGCGGTGTGGTGGTGACGGACCAGTCGGGTTCGGATTCGCAAAACAACATTTTCACCCCCAATACGATTGATTCGGCCCAAAGTTCCGCACCGATTAGCCAGCCGTCGTTGAGTTATGCCAGCGCAAACTCAGCCTCATCCGGTGGTATTTCCATCAGCACCAATCCGGCGGCCAGCCTGCAGCCGATGTCGTCGCTTTTCGGACAGCCGAACCCCCTTTTCCAACCGGCAAGTTTTGCTCCGGCCCAATAACCGGTAAAAATCTTTCATTTTTCGCGGTGTGCGCTTGAAACGCCACCGCGATTTTCATTTAATGCCGACAGTGCCAACCAAAGTCATTGCGGTCGCCAATCAAAAGGGTGGGGTCGGAAAAACGACTACTGCTGTCAATCTAGCTGCGTGCCTGGCCGCCTTGGGCCAACGCGTGCTGCTGCTGGACCTCGATCCTCAAGCCAATGCCACCAGTGGCATCGGTTTGGAAAAAATTGAAGGTGCGAGCGCCTATCGTGTTCTGCTGGGCGAAGGGGATTTGACGGATAAGATCAAATCCACTGCCTTTGAACGGCTGGAAATTATTCCCAGTGAAGTGGACATGTGCGCTGCTGACATTGAATTGGCCCGCATGGAAAACCATCTGCAACGACTGACACAGGCGTTGCAACCCATCCTGGCCGCAGCTCGTTTTGATGTGGTTTTGATTGATTGTCCGCCGTCGTTGGGCATTCTCACCTTGAACGCTTTCATCGCCTGCGATGGCATCCTGGTGCCCTTGCAATGCGAGTATTACGCCCTGGAAGGCATTTCGATGATGACGCGGGTGTTGGGCCAGTTGCGTGAAACCGGCTTGAACCCGCGGTTGGATATTTTTGGCGTGGCAATGACGATGTTTGATGGTCGCACCAAGTTGTCGAATGAAGTCAGCGCCGAGGTCCGCAACCAACTGGGCGCAAAAGTATTTGAGACTGCCATCCCGCGGACCACGCGTTTGGCTGAAGCACCCAGCTTTGGCCAGCCAATCATCTATTATGATAAATACAGCAGCGGGGCGGCCGCGTATGAATTGCTGGCGCAGGAGGTTTTGGTGCGCTTAGCGGCTTAAGCCGGGCACCGTTTTCCCGGAATTTGGCCTGGTGCCGGCAATTTTCCTCCCCCGATTTGAGAGGTTGCCGCCAATTTAAAAATCTCATAACTTCACCTCCGCATTTAATTTTATGGCCAAAGAAATTCTCGAAATGCTCATTGAAACGGCGACGCTGGAATTGCCAGACACCAAAACACTCCGCCTGAAATGGCCGGATGGGCATGCGCCTGAATTCAAGACTGGCCAGTTCATTACGGTTTATTGGCCGGACACGCCCACTTACAAGCGCGCCTATTCGCTCTCGTCCTGCGCGCTGGATCGCGGTGCTTATGAGGTCACTGTCAAGCGCGATGGCAAGATGGGCACGCGCATCGTGGATTGGGCCAAGGCGGGCGATAAAATGTTCGTTATTCCGCCCGTCGGAAAATTTTTGCCGGTTTTTGAAAAAAATCTGGTCTGCATCGCCGGCGGTTCCGGCGTGACGCCGTTCCGTGGTTTTGTGCGCGAGGCCACCCGCCGCCAATTGCCGACCAAGATCACCATTCTTTACAGCGTTCGCCAGCCGAAGGACATTATCTTTAACACCGAATTCCGTGAATTGGAAAAGGAAAATCCAAATTTCAAATTTCACGTCACCTGCACCCGCGCGACGCCGGAGGATAATTGGGCTGACCGCAACGGACGTATTACTCCAGAGTGGATCAAGGAGATCGCCACGGATTTGCCAAACACTGTCTTCTACGCTTGCGGACCGAATGCGCTCGTCGAGTTTGCCGAACATCTCGTCGTCCATGACCTCAAAGTGCCGAAAGAGCAGATGAAGACGGAGAAATGGGGTTGACCCTTATGTTGAAACGCACCGCACTTTTTTCTGCGCACGAAAAACTCGGCGCCAAGCTTATTGACTTCGGCGGCTGGGAAATGCCGGTCCAATACACCAGTATCACGGACGAGCATCTCGCGGTCCGCAATGCGGCCGGAATTTTCGACATCTCTCACATGGGCGAAGTCACCGTCAGCGGTACCGGGGCGATTGAGTTCCTGAATTCTGTCCTCACCAATGACATCCGCAAGCTGGCGGCCGGCGAAGGCCAGTACACATTGATGTGCAATGAGCACGGAGGCACGGTGGACGACCTTTACGCGTACCGGCTCTGTGATGACGTTTATTTTCTCATCATCAACGCTTCCCGCATTCCCGATGACGTGGCGTGGTTGCAGGCGCAGGCGGCAAAATTTTCGGGCGATTTAAAATTGACGGACGCTTCGCACAATTATGCGGCCATCGCCGTGCAGGGGCCGCGAGTGAAAGAATTCATCAATACTGTGATTCCGGGAGCGTCTAACGCGGCGCAGCGGGTTGAGGCGGTGACTGATTTGAAGAAAAACCAGATCGGTGGTTTTACGTTCGCCGGTCATAAAGTGATGGTCTCGCGT
The DNA here is from genome assembly GCA_036498725.1 of Verrucomicrobiia bacterium. Taxonomy (GTDB): domain Bacteria; phylum Verrucomicrobiota; class Verrucomicrobiia; order Limisphaerales; family UBA11358; genus UBA11358. The sequence continues at coordinate 29,825 of DASYEY010000165.1, forward strand.
ACCGGATACACGGGCGAAGATGGTTTTGAGATCGTCGGTGGTGATGATTCCATCCGGCAACTTTGGGATAAATTTTTGTCTGTGGGCC
>DASYEY010000166.1:0-4296 GCA_036498725.1 Verrucomicrobiia bacterium
TTATGTATCCCACAAAAGTGTCCGGGTAATACTGAAAATCTTCGAACTTATAAAGCGGGCTGCCGTCGGGCCCCGAATTTGGGCAGGTGATGTTCAAATTATATTCCCGCCGCAGGGTCATGCCGACAGTGACCGGCGGATAGTTGGTGGGAATATAATTTCCAAGATTGTCCAAGCCCGCTCCGTAAAATTTCAAATGCTTTCCCCCAATGGCCATATCCATGCAGTCATTCGTGCCAGCGTAGAAATTAGTCACGGTCACCTGCACCTTTTGATCCAGCGGATTTTCCATCCATTGCGCAACGGAATTCACCGTCACATGGCTTGGTGGCACCCCCACAGAACGGGTGGACAAATCCAGATCGCTGCTGGTCTGGGCAAAGATTTGCGCAGTAGCCATCAAGGCTAATGCCAATGAAAAGACGAATGCATATTTTTTCATAGGTTCCCTCTTAATGATTTACCGTTCTACAATGTGATGGTGGTTATTTTAGCGGAGTAAATACCTGTAATCCGTAAGTGGTGTTCAACCCATTGAAGGCATTGATCAACCAATTGCCAAAGTCCCCGGTATCAGAGATTCCATTCCCATTAGAATCTTCCAAGTAATCCGGGAGACCATCGCCATCGGTATCAATCGGGTTGCCGTTGACGTCCAGGGCGACATAATGATAGCCGATGTCCACGACGGAATTGGTCTCCTTGGTTTCTAAATTACTCACCATATTTGTCGTCACCGTATAGTGATACAGCCCCACTTGATCCGCCGTGGCATTGCCTTTATTTATCAAATAAATGCCAGGGTTATACTGAGACAAATAATAAAGTCCCAATGGTCCGGTTTGATAACCCAACAGTCCGGTCAAATTTTGCGGTGAATACGCCAAGACCACATCCGCAGCATTGGTCGGCAGCAGCCGGTTATAGCTGGTCACGAATCCGTTGTAGCCGCCGTTATAGGTGGTATAGACCGACGAATTATTAGGAATGAGCGTCTGATCAAAGAGATTGTCCTTAACAAGGGCGGTGCTCACATTTGGGGCGAAGTTGAATGTGCCGCCCACGAACAGGCTGTTTCGGATATACGGCGAGCCGGAATCCTTGGAACTTAAATCGGCATAGACTCGTTCGAGCAGGCAGTTGGTCAGGTCAATGGTCGGCCGGTAGGTGATGATTTTTCCGCCATGAAATTCGCTGTCCTGAAAGGCGATAGGGCCGGTGTTGGTCGGGGCGTAAAATTGAACCGAGTCCTGCGCCAGCACCGACCATGAAGTGAACCGGGTAAAAATGGATGGAGCCGGGGTGGCACCATACAGTTCCCCCGACACGGAATTGGTGAGTCGTTTCCAAGCCGTGTTGGTGCCTTCCTGAACGGTGTTAAAGAGCACAATCCAGTCGGGATAGTTGGGCATCCCCACTGAATTCAAACTGGCCCCACTGCCAAAGCCCAAACCAAAGGCGCTGTTGTTGGTGCCAAAGGTTGCGATAGCCGTTCCGCCGCTGGCGGTCACGCTGGCATTGGTCACATAGACATTCCCAAAAGCGTAATCAATGGGGTCATAATGATAGCCGAGGTCGGGTGTATTGGTATCCCGCCAGGCCTGTGGCAGGAGCACCAAGTTCGTGACCAGCGTCGTTCCGGCCATGACCCACGGTGGATATGTCGTCCGTTTTTGAAGGTCGGAAAACAGCGTGGCTGGCAGACCGTTCGTCGTGCCCGAATCTTGAAGCCCCGAAGTAGAGTTCAAATAATAATTGCCAGCGCCAACACTTTGAAACGGTAAGCTAGGAAGAGTATATTCAGGACTTCCGAATGTGCTGCCAGCGTTGTAAAAGGCATTATTGGCACCAGAGGCAGAAACTCCGCTGCCCACGCCCCAGGAAATGTTGGCAAAAATGGAATTCTTTGCCAGCAGGCTGAAATTATACCCACTGCCAGATGCAAATGTCACCAATTGTGAGGACTGATCAACCGTGGCATTATACGCATTAACAGACTGATACATTAACCCGCCCAGTTGCGTGCTGATAATTGGCTTTCCCACCTTGGTGAACAGGCAATTGTAGAGGTTGAGGTAGTTCACCGCCGAACCACTGCCACCACTGCCACTGCCGCTGCCACCGCCCCCTATCTCCAGGTTAATGCCGACAATGCAGTTGACAAATTGTGAGTGCGCAGCCGTCCAAGTCGGATACGAGTTACCAAACAACCGGATGGCTTCCTGTGCATATCGGAACCTGAGACCGGTGAAATTCATGGCGCTTTGGGAATACAGGGCCGGGTTGGCATAACCGGATAAACTGATCGTCCCGGTGTATCCTGATCCTGACACTCCATTCATCGTGTCCCCCACCGTGTCGTCATCCACCGCCGTAAAAATGGCCGGACGATACATCCCGGTCTTGCAGGTCAAAGTGCTGTTAAGCGACATGGAGGCCCCGCTTTTATATTTGAACACCGCGCCACCCTCGATGATGGTCGGGCCGTTACAGGACACCGCCGAGGAAACCAGATAGGTGGTATCGCCCTTGAAGACGATGGTTCCGCTCATGGTGCCGCCAATGTTCGCCACATAATCCACAACCACACCATGCACCGATGACCGGCTGGCCTGGACCATCACCGGTGCAGATGATGGCTTGTTTCCCAAATGCGGAATGCCCGCATAACCTTTCACCGGTTGACGGATTGAGCCGCCCAGCGAAGATTGGCACGGCGGCAAATTCGTCAAGGCCGTGGCTATCGCCGAAAAAGGAACGGATTCAAACAGGTAGGTTCGCCCGTTGATCGTCTTATACTCTTTGGCGACCAGGGTGGTCAGTCCATTCGTGCTTTCTGCGGTGGAATCCACAAAGGCGGTGCCGGTGGTCAGCACAAAACGGCCGAATCCAAGCTGTTCATCTATGAGATCGGGGCTGGCCATCCGGGCCCGGATCTTTTCATTGCCCTCCACAAAAAGCGGCCGGCGCAACTCGTCCGGTTCCGGTGCCCCGTAAAATTCAGTGATGATCTGGATCCGTGTGGTGTTACGCGGAAAGCCGTAGTCTGCGGGATCTACCGGGCCGGTAAAGATAACGTCCTGGCTGAAGGTGCTCGCAGTAATTGTATAGGCCACGTTGGCGCAGACGCCCCCGCTGAACGCCTCAAGATACATCACCTCATTGCTGCTGACCTGCGTCGGCGCACAATTGGTCACCGTCGCAATCACCTGAAATTCGCCGCTGGCGGAATCGTAAAGCGCCAGGGCCAGGGGCGATGAATTCAACATGATTCCCTCCGGGGTTTGCACCCGGACCGCGCCATCCACAAACAGGTTGTTGGCCAGATGCACCTGATGCTGCACCTGCCGGACGGCAAAACCACCTTTCACCTCCTCGAAAACCGGCACGCTCGGACTCCATTGGTTCCCATCCCAATAGTTCATGCCCGTCCCGATTTCCTCAATGAGGTGGCGGCCCGTCTTGGTATCCTTAAACGTGGTTCGGTGATTCGGCCCAATCGCCTGTTGAGGCGCGTCCCAAGCCATGTAGCTGTCCTCATTGGCGGCGATCTGCGCATTCTGACTTAACGTTGCTCCGGCTGGTGTTTGCGCCGACACGGCCTGCATCCCGAACACCCCAACCATCATCGCCGTGACCCGCCAGGTATATGGAAGCTTTTTCATAAGATAATTCTCTTCAAGATTTAGGGAGCCGACAGTTGATTTGAACGAAGAATAGAAAGTGTTGCCGCTGCCGCAGATTTCCATCTGAGCCGCCAATGAAACCTCGTGCCCGCAAATTTGTTGACCAACCCATAACCCAAAACATCCGCAACTAAATTTGAACCTAATCCGAACCCATTGCCTCATCGTTGATAACGATTAAAGCGGGAACTGATTACCGACTTAGCCAGAGCCGTTGTGAAAAGTCAACTTTTATTTGAACAATTTTCCAGTTTTAATGGTCTAATGTTTTTTTTGCCTTGGTAATGTCCAAATCCGGCAATTTCAGTGCATCGGAATCCGTTCATGGGGAGGCCAGCCGGCTGATGGATTTCAGGGCATACAGTTGATAGGCATTGTCCTGGTAAACCAGACGATAATCTTGATCCAGCAAGTCACGATATGGAACCCAAGTGGTTTGGTTGTTCAGGATCACAAGTTCAGGCCGGTAACGGGCAAATTCTTCCACCATGCGCCCGACCGTCATTTCGCCCGACCACAACCGCTTTAAGGGCACCACCGCCAGTGATGGCGGCATGGGAATGTCGGTATGAAACGAAAGCGCCAGATTATCGGTAAACAGCCAGTGCGC
>DASYEY010000167.1:0-6066 GCA_036498725.1 Verrucomicrobiia bacterium
ATGCGCCGCAAGGCTCAGACCAACTTCATCCGTCACGCCACGAAACGGCATTACTGTGTCATCGAAATAAATCATGTCCGGTTTGTAATCATCCCACAACTGCTTGGTCCGGTTGAAAAACTTCTCCATATAGGCTGCATCCGGTACGCTGCTGCCTTTGGCCGCGTTCCAATCCCAGACCAGTTTCGTTCCGGGCACATGGTTCTGCACGTAAAGATCCTGCGGGTCCAGCCCGTCCCACCATTGGCCTTTGCCATCTGCTGCCGTCAGTTTGCCGTCATACGGCACCCCGGCAAATTCGCCATTTGTGTCCGCGCCCTGCGCCGGTTCATACCACGACCACGCGTGCGAGGCGTGTACACTCACGGCAAACCGCAATCCATTCTTCCGTGCCGCCGCCGCCCAGCCTCCGATCAAATCCTTGTGCGGCCCCACGGCCACCGAATTCCAAGGCTGATACTTGGAATTGAAATTGTCAAAATTGTCATGGTGATTCGCCAGTGCCATGAAATATTTCGCCCCGTTCGCCTTGTAAAACGCCAGCAACTTGTCGGGATTGAAATTCTCCGCCTTCCATTCATGGATCACATCCTTAAAACCGTTCGTGGTCGGATGTCCGTATTCCCTGATGTGCGATATATAGTCCGCATCCCCCTGCAGATACATTTTGCGTCCATACCAGTCGCCATGTTCCGGCTCGCATTGCGGCCCCCAGTGGGCCCAGATGCCGAACTTCGCGTCCCGGAACCATTCTGGCGTCTGATAATTCGTCAGCGAATTCCAGTTGGCCTGAAACGGCCCCTTGGCGATCGGCGGCAGCACCAGGTTTGTTTCATTAGCGACTGACCGGTGTTGTGCAGCCAGGAGTAAGCCGGCCACTAACAGCATCATTTTATTTCTCATAGAATAGGGATGAGGCAGCAGACCAAATTACCTCCCTTTAACCAAGCCATAAAATGCATGACACTGTTTCATTCAAAGCCATATGGGCCGGGGCTGCCCGTGTGATGACGATCCCAAAAAACGCCAGGCGACCGGGGTGTGTCGATGGCGCTGGTCATTTGAATTTTTCTTGGCGGATTGTGCATGGCATTTGCGAAAAAGTGAACCGGATATGCGGGCCTCTGGTTTGCCTGCTCTGGTAGTTCAGGCGCTCTGGAAAATTGCCCGTTTTTCCATGACCAACGCCGGAGTATTGAAAATATTGGACAAATTCCATTCGTGACCGTAATGGCCGATGACTGAATTAATTTGAGCCGGATTAAAAGAGCGTTGCGTGGTTGGCATCGTCAGCTGTTTTTTTTGGTTGGTGCACTATTTTCAAAACGACTTGCAGAAAAGTTGGGGTGAAGTTTCTGTTATATTTTTAAAAGCCGTGCAAGCATGTGAACGTTCCACTGATATGAAGCCGACCAGCGTCGTGCCCCGGCATGCCGGGATTTATATGGGTCACACCAAATTGCTTTTACTGGGTTGCGGCATTTTTCTGATTGCCGCCGGCTTTGCTGCCGGACGACTGTCGGTTCATCGCAACGAAGTCGCTGCGGTTCCTGATCCATCCACGACATTGTCGGATTCAACCCCGCGCGGCGAAGTTTTGGAAAATATACGCCCTGTTCCGGTCGCCGTTGCGCCGGTTGTAACTACCCCGTCTATGGGCTGGAATGAGCAATCATGGCAACAGTTGCTTGCCGCTCCGGCTACCATGGCGCGCAATGCCGATCTCGCCGCCATGCTGGAAAAACTGGCGGCGATCGATCCTCAAAAGGCCATGGCGCTGGCCAAGGCCGAGGGAAATTTGAAATTTCGCGATACCTTGATCCAGTCCGCATTGCACGGCTGGGCCCGGCTCGCGCCGATGGATGCTGCGAATTATGCGCTCGCGTTGCCGAATGCAACCGACCGCGATCAAGCCTTAAAATCCGTCTTCGCCGGCGCCGTCATCACGGATCCGGACGGGGCTGTTCGCACAGCCAACGCCATGATGCAGCAGAATCCCGGCGAGGCCACGAGTTATGGCAACTCGATGATCGATGCCCTGAGCGATTCGGGAAATTTTGAAGCGGCGGCCCAAATGGCTGCTGGTGGCGACACCGTTCAGCAATCCATCTGGATGGCGGAAGCCTATTCAAAATGGGCGTTGCTACAGCCGCAGGCCGCCGCGCAGGCTGCCAGCGACATCGCCGATCCGGCGGCAAAAAATGAAGCGCTGCACGGGGTCATCGGCGGTTGGGCGGAGGCTGATCCGGCGGGGTTGACGGGATTTTTGGCCCAGCAACCGGCCGGTGCGGACCGTGGCCAGATGCTGGGACAATCCCTGGAAAGCTGGTCACGGCTGGATCCCGTCGCCACCGCGCAATGGATCAATGCCAATGCCAGCCAGCTCGGCACGGATTTGGATGCGGGAATAAAGGCGATCGCCACCGTGAATGCGGTGGACCCGCCCACGGCGGTGGAATGGGCCGGGACGATCAATAATGCAAATCTCCGTTCCCAGGCTTTGAACGATGTGCTCCGTAACTGGGTCCAGACCGATTTTGCGGCGGCCAAAAGTTTTTTTGACACCACCCCGGATCTGCTGCCTGCGGACCGGCAGCAGATTTCAGAGATCATCGCCAGCATGTCCGCCCAGACGTCCACGCAGTAGAACCAGCCGCTCATTTTTGCGGGCCGGTCGGGAACCAGTTTTAAAATTTTGTTTTGCCGCGGTGGCAGAATGAAAAACAACAACCAAAACCAAAACAGGAAAAAAGTTATGTTATTCAACCAAACAAACAAACGTCTCTGTCTTGCTGTGGCCGCCACCTTGATGGCATGTTCCCTGGCTCAAGCGGACATCGTTTCCACCATTCAAGGTGCCAAGTCCGGCACCACGGTCAATGTGTCTGGCACCTATTCTGTCACCGTGCGTATCAATGTTCCGAGCGGGGTCACCGTGACCGGACCTGCCACGTTCAACTTTAACGGCGCTTCCGCCGGTTTTGTTCCGGGCAGCAACTGCCGGCTAAATCAACTTACGGTCACCGGTGTGAATGGCGTGGGCATCTATATCTACGGCACCTCCGGCAGCATCATCAATTCCTGCAATGCCGAGGGCAACCAGAACACTGGCATTCAAATCCAGGCCAGCGGCGCCAATAACAACACCATCCAGTACTGCCAGAGCTACAACAATGTTGATACCGCCACTCAGGGGCAGAATGCGGATGGAATCACCTGCAAGTTTGGCAGCGGCACCGGCAACGTTATCAAGAACTGCATCATGACCGGCAATTCCGATGACGGTTCCGACCTCTGGCAGGCCGGTGCGCCGGTGACCTTCACCAGTTGCCAGGCTTACAGCAATGGCAAACTGTCCGCCGGCAACGGCAACGGCTTCAAAATGGGCGCCTCCGGTGATCATAATGCGCATAGCTACACCAGTTGCATCGCGCACAACAACAGCGGCGTGAGCGGCGGCAGCGGGTTTAACCAGAACGGCAATACTGGCGCGGTTCACCTGACCACCTGCCACAGCTACAGCAACCAGAACAAGGACGTCCTGAACAACTGCGTGTTGAGCAACTGCACCATGCAGCAGTGAGATATTGCTGGCTGTGAGATGCGTTTACGCCTTTCACACCAATGTCACATGACTGGCGGCATGTTCATCATGCCGCCAGTTTTATTTGGAGGGTGGAATGTCCAACGCCGGTTGGTCCTTGATGTCCAACAGTTCCACTTCAAAAATAAGGATCGAGTTGGGTGGGATGCCGGAAGTCGCCTCGCCGCCATAGGCCAGGGCAGGGGGGATGTAGAGTTTGATCTTGCCGCCGCGATTGATTTTTTCGATGCCTTCGCTCCAGCCACGGATCACCTTGTCCAAGTCGATGTCCAGCGGTCCCAGTTGTGAACTGTCAAAAATTCTCCCGCTGGTCAGCCGGCCGGTGTACTGCACATTCACCCTTTGGTTTGCTTTGGGAAAAGGTCCTGTCCCCGGCTGGAGAATCTCGTAACACAATCCATCTGGTAAACGGATCACCTTGGGATTCTGTTTCAACTGCTCAAAAAATGATGCATTGGCTGCCAGTTGTTTCTGTTCCGCTTCTGCCCGGGCTTTTTCACGCCGGTCAGTCACAAATTGTTCCACTTCGGGAAACGCCTCCTGCATTTCAGCCGAGGCCGCCTCGCCTTTGATCCCCGATGTCAGGCCTTTTATCAGGGTCTGCATCTCATCCCGGTCCAGTCCATATTTGGCCACATGGGTTTCCTGTGCTGCCACCCAGCCCCACGCCTCGATGACTTGTGCGTCGCTGTAATTGGTATCAACCAAGGCTGGCGGAGCGGGCGGGGGCGCGAGTCGGGCATCGGCCAGGTCTTGGGCGGAGGTGCCTTTTACCCCCAGCAGCTCCACATCAAAAATTATCGTGGAATCTGGTTCCACGCCAAATCCCGCTGCGTCTGCTTCCGAAAGCGGTGGCGGAACATATAATTTTATAGCGCCACCCGGCCCAATTTTTTGCAGGGCCGAAGACCAGCTCCGGCAGACCTCCCGGTTCGTTACCAGCACCAGGTCCATCGGTCCCATCTGGTAGAACTCCGTTCCATCCATCAAATGCCCGATGAAATGGACACTAACCGTATCTCCAATTTTGGGCGGTATCCCGTCGCCGGGCTTTAATATTTCGCACTCAACACCGTTAGGCAGTGCGATCAGGTTGGTGTTTTGTTTCAGCTCCTGGAAAAAAACGTTTGCCGCCGCCCGGTTCTTGCGCCTGACCGCTTCTACCGCTTTTTGCCGCCGAAGTTTGGCCACCCGTTCGATTTCCGGATAAATTTTTCGAAAATCCGGGGGCGCTGGCTGATCCTGGATGCCTGCCAAAAAACCATCCGTAAATATTTTTATTTCCATCTCACTGGCATCCAGCCCGGCCACTTTCTTTTCCTGCGCCAGCATCCACCCATAAGTCTCCAGGATTTTTGTATCCTCAGAATTCTGGTTGGTGGCAGCCAAGTCCGTGCCCTTCACTTGAACGCTGGGTGAAAACAACAACGTCAAAACGAGCGTCATGATTCCGGCGGTGGTTTTCATATGCCTATTGAATCCCATTAAAAAGGTCTGGCAATTATTTTTTATCCATCGCCAGTCTTATTGCACCCCTTATTCAATTCTCCCTCGTTATTGACATCCCGGCTTGGCCATGGCTCAGTGATTGTTGAATCGATTCTGATATGGCAAATCTTACAGACCCAGCTGCTGTAGTTCAACGCCAGCTTGATGCCTTCAATGCGCGCGATCTTGAGGCAATTCTCGCCATCTATGCGGAAGAGGCGCAGATGTTTGAACATCCGTCCAAATTGCTGGCCAGTGGGGCCGCCGCCCTCCGTGAACGTTTCACCGCCCGGTTTCAGGAACCAAACCTGCACGCGAACCTGCTCAGCCGCACCGTCATGGGTGCTATCGTCGTCGATCATGAGACAGTTTCCCGCACCTTTCCCGAAGGTCCGGGTCGGATTCAACTCATCATGATTTACGAAGTGCAGAATGACCGGATCGTCAAAGCCTGGAGTATTGCTGGTGAGAAAAAATTGGATTGAAGGCGCTGGCAATTTTTATGAATTCTCCGGAAAAATCCCTTTGGCTGGACTGGTCCAAGCGCCTCCAGGCCATCGCTCAAAACGGCCTCACCTTCGCGCAAGATCATTACGACATTGAACGTTATCAGGCCGTTCGCGAGATTGTGGCGGAAATGCTCGCCGCCGGTTCCGGTCAAGACCTCTCTGTCATCCGGGGGCTGCTCGGACAGGATACCGGTTACACGACGCCCAAGGTGGATGTCCGTGGAGTCGTATTCCGTGAAGATAAACTCCTGCTCGTGCGCGAGCGTTCCGATGGCAAATGGACCCTTCCCGGCGGCTGGGCCGATATCTGCGCCTCACCCGCTGAAAATGTTGTCCGTGAAATCTTTGAGGAATCAGGTTTTGAAACACAAGTGACCAGACTGCTTGCCGTGTTTGACCGCAGCAAACATCCGCACGATCCTCCCTTTCCCTTTCACGTGTATAAAATATTTTTCCAATGTGCCA
>DASYEY010000168.1:0-41025 GCA_036498725.1 Verrucomicrobiia bacterium
CTTGGGGACTTTACCAACGCACAAGCCTGTGCCGAAACCGCCATCAAACTCGCCACCGCCTATCATATGCCAGACATTGAAACGTTGCGCCGCCGGCTGGAGCTTTACCAAAAAAACCAGCCGTGGCATGAATCGTTTCTCGCCACGAACGCGCCGGTAAAAAACTAAAACTGCGATAAAACGCGCAGTGTCTTCCGAATCAGTGGCTGCCCTAAAGCTTGTGCTGGGACAAAATTCTCCGGCAAACGCGGCAGGGTGAACATTTGTTTCTTGGGAAAAAACTGGCTAAGCAACTGCAGATTGGTCGCCGTCGCCGCCTCGGGTTTGGACGGTGCCATCAAAACGATTTTTGCCCGGGCCGACGTGGATTTTGGCAACGCCGCTAATGTCAATCGGAGGTGATTGACCACTCCAAGTTTGTTTTGCGCAACAATGATCGGCATCGCCCGCAAGGCAACGAGCAAGTCGCGGGAGTCAAAATCTTTGCCCAACGGACTCAAAAGACCACCCGCACCCTCGACCATGGTCACGTCAAATTTCTTCTGGATCGCAAGTATATGCGCCCGCACCTCGGCCAGCCTGACCATCCGGTGCTCCCGGCTGGCGGCCAGCAACGGCGCAAGGGCGGCCCGGAAATGCCAGGGATTGATCTCATCGAGCGTAAGCACACCGCCGAGCACGGCGTGCAATGACCGTGCGTCGTCGCGCCCGCCCGAACATAATGGCTTAAGCGCGGCAACCCGGAGGCCACGCCCACGCAAATACCCGGCCAGAAGCGCCGTAAAAACCGTTTTACCAACGCCCGTATCGGTGCCGGTGATGAAAAACATGGATTTCATGTACCCACATCAAAGCGAAATCATTCGTTTTGCGCCATCAAAACAATTTGCCTTTGAGACGCCATTTATTTATCTTACGCGGCTCGTTTAACCGAAATCTATTTTACTATTGTGAACGTATCCGTTGAAAATCTGGCGCCGTGCAAAAAACTGTTGCGGGTGGAATTGGACGCGAAGTCCGTGGACGAAATCTTTGATGCGATCACCAAGGATTACCAAAAACAGGCTGCACTGCCGGGTTTTCGCCCGGGCAAAGCGCCGCAGGCCATGGTTGTCAAAAAATACAGTGCCGAAATCAAGGATGAAGCCAAGCGCAAGCTGATCGGTGACAATTACCGCAAGGCGCTCGACGAACAAAAAATCCAGGCCGTGGGTTATCCCGACATCGAAGAAATCCAATTTGAACGCGGGCAAAACCTGATCTTTGCCGCCACGGTTGAAACCGCGCCGGAATTTCAATTGCCGGAATACAAAGGCTTGGCCGCGAAAGTCGAAACCAAAACAGTGACGGACGTGGATGTGGAAAAGGCCGTCGAACTGTTGCGTGGCCAGCACGCCAAGTTTGAAACCGTGGTCCGCGAATTGAAGGACGGCGACGTCGCGGTGGTCAATTACACCGGCACCAGCGACGGTCAGCCATTGACCGCCCTGGCCCCGACCGCCAAAGGTTTGACGGAACAAAAAGGTTTTTGGGTCGAAATCAAGCCAGGTTCGTTCATTGCTGGCTTCAGTGAACAATTGGTCGGTGCCAAAGCCGGCGAGCAACGCACGGTAACGGTGGATTTCCCCGCTGATTTTGTCGCAAAGGAATTGTCCGGTAAAAAAGGCGTTTACCAGGTGGAAGTCGTCGAAGTGAAGGAAAAAATCCTGCCGGAATTGAACGACGAATTCGCCAAGAAATACGGCGCGGAAAACTTGGAAAAACTGCAAGCCGGGGTACGCACGGACTTGGAGAACGAATTGAAGTATTCACGTTCGAAAACGATCCGCCAGCAAGTGGTCCAAACGTTGCTGGAACAATTAAATTTTGAACTGCCGGAATCAGCGGTCGCAGCGGAAACCCGCAACGTGGTCTATGACCTCGTCCGCCAGAATACACAGCGCGGCATTGCGCGTGAGCTGATCGAAGGCCAGAAAGACGAAATTTACGCCGCCGCCGCCGGCAACGCAAAAGAACGCGTGCGCCTGGCCTTCATCGTGCAGAAGATTGCCGAGCAGGAAAAAGTCCAGGTCTCGCAGGAAGACGCAATGCGCCGTGCCCAATCGCTGGCGATGATGAACCAGATTCCGCTGGACCAATACATCAAGGATTTGCAACAACGCAACGGCGTGAACGAATTGTACGAACAGGTTGTCCATGAAAAAGTGCTGGAGTTGTTGGAAAAGAATGCCACCATCACGGAAGTCGCCCCGGCCAAGTAACTAATCAGTTACCTAAAGTTGGGTTACCTAAAGTGGTTGCGGGGCGTCTGGCTTGCAAATGAAAAAGATAATCGCCGTTTTTATTTTCGCCGCCGCCCTGTCGGCTGCCCGCGCGCAGACGAACGCCACCCCCGCCAGGGTATTGTCGCTCACGGAGTGTCTGACCGAGGCGCTCAAGCACAACTTTGATGTGCAGGTGTCGCGGTATGACCCGCAGATCAATCTTTATCAACTATACGCGAATTATGGCGGCTGGGATCCGGCGTTCACGGTTTCCGGGCAACATAATTACAACTCTATTCCCGGCGGCTTCAACCAATATTCGACCAACGCGATCCCTTCCCGGACCACGGAAGCAGACAGCTTTAACGCCGGCATTAACGGCACGTTACCGGAAGGTTTGCAATATAATATCACCGGCAACATCGCCGATACGACCAGTTCAACGGACCCGGAAAATACAGGTGGGCAAATCGGCATTCAATTAACCCAGCCGTTGCTGAAAAACTTTTGGATCGACAATACCCGCCTACAGATTTCCATTGCGAAGAACACTCTGAAGCAGTCACAACAAGGATTGCGCGCCCAACTCATCTCGACCGTGGTGGCGATTGAAACGGCGTATTACGAATTGATTTATTCCCAGGAGTATCTGAAGGTGCAACAGGAAGCCTTGCAACTGGCGCAGACCCAGTTGGATCAGGACAAACAGCGAATGCAAATCGGCACCCTGGCGCAGTTAAGCGTACAACTGGATGAATCGCAGGTGGCCAAAAATAAGGCCGCCGTCATTTCGGCGGCATATACTGTGGCGTCCAACCAGAATACGCTGAAAAATCTCCTCACGGATAATTACAAATCTTGGCACGATACCGATATCACACCTTCGGAATCACTCACCGCGACCCGGCAGTTATTTGACCTGCAGGATAGTTGGAGCAAAGGCATGACGGAACGTCCGGACTTATTGCAAGCCCAGTTGACGTTGGAACAACAGGGCATCCAATTGAAGTTTTATCGCAACCAGCTTTACCCCGAACTCGATTTGACGGGCAGCTACGGCTACAACGGCTCCGGTCAAGAATACAGCGATGTGTTCCGGCAATATGCCGATCAAAACAGCCCATTCTGGAGCTATGGTGCACAGATGAGCATTCCGCTATCGAATGTGGCGGCCCGCAATAATGTTAAGGCGGGGAAGGTGACGGAACAGCAGGATTTGCTTAAGCTGAAACAAATCGAGCAAAACATCCTCGTTCAAATCGATGACGCGGTGAAAAAGGCCCAATCGGCTTGGGAAAGTGTGCAAGCCACAAAAGAAGCACGCATCTATGCTGAAGCCGCCCTGGATGCCGAGCAAAAGACTTATGCCGTCGGCAAGGCGACCACGTTTGAAGTATTACAGGCTCAAAACACTCTGACCTCGGCTCGTTCGGATGAAATCCGCTCGCTCGCCGATTACGCTGAAGCCCTTTCCGCCCTGGCCCAACAGGAAGGCAGCACACTACAGCGGCGCGGTTTGGACATTGAAGTGAATGATGGGAAAACGTGAGCGGTTGCACACCGCTTACCAAAAATTCCAGGCGCCGCGCCAGACCACCCACACCCCGAGTAAAAAGTTCGTGATCGCGTGTGCTGCCATGGCATCGCCCAGATGGTTTTTACGCAGCACCAGCCATTGATAAGCCGCGCCGCAAAGGATGCCCGCCAGCCATTCATTGTGGGAAAAACCGAAGATCGCCGCCGTCACCAAAAACGGCATCGGCAAAAACTTATTCAAAGGAACGGATAGAAAATTCTGGCTGGCGATATACCGGTAGAGAAAAGAACGATAGAACGCCTCTTCGATCGGCGGCACCACAAAGGTGGAACCCAAAATCCGCACGGCGATAAAAAACCAGGCCAGCCCGGAACCAGACCCAAATTGTTCCTTGGGATTCCACACCGCTGCCAGCTTGGTGGCAGGATGCGAGAGACCGAGCTTGGCCCAAAGTGAATTCTGCGTCGTCCACTCCCCACTGATCCCCACCCACAGAGCAAAAATGCCGATGCCTACCACAACCGCTTCCCAACTGAACGTCCAGCGCATTTCGGTGATGAATGGGCGCATCTCCCAGACCAGCCAGAGGCCAACGAGTGTTTTGGCAAAGTAAAACCAATACGCCGACGCCGCGCCGAACTGCCCCTGCATGGCGGTCAGCAGCACGAAGATGACAAATGGCGCCACCCGTGCGGCCAACGGCGAATTTGAAAAGGTTTTCCGCAGGAACATGCTCGCGATGAGTTAAGGGTTACAAGATCGCCCGCACGGCTTTTACTAACGCAGCGGTTTCCGCCGGGGTGCCGATGGTGATGCGGAGATAGCCACTGATCTCCGGCGCGCTAAACCAGCGGACGAGGATTTTTTTGTCGCGCAATTTTCCCAACCAATCCTTGGCCGGAAATTGTGGCGGCTTGACCAGGAGAAAATTCGTCTGGCTCGGCAACACCTGAAAGCCCAGCGCCGTCAATTCGCGCGTTAGCCGTTGCCGGACCGTGACAATCTTCCCGAAATTCACACGGTAATAATTCAAATCATCCAACGTCGCCGCAGCGGCGATCTGCCCGAGACCATTCACATTGTAACTGTCGCGAATCTTGTCCAATGCGGCGATGAGTTCCGGGTGGCCAACGAAATAACCAACGCGTTGGAAGCACAACGAGTACGCCTTGGAAAAAGTGCGAGCGACCAGAACATGCGGAAACTTCAATGCCAGTTTCAACGCATTTTCTTCGGCAAAATCTACATAGGCCTCGTCCAGGACCACAATGCCTTTTTGTGCCCGGCACAGTTTTTCCAGGACCGCCGTTGCATAGCCGCGACCACTGGGTGCGTTGGGTGTCGTCACCAGTGTGAGTGCCGCATTGAAATCCCATTGTTTGCCGCGCTTCAATTCGGCGCTGTCCGGCAAGGAAAAATCGGGTTTCAAGGGTACCGCATTTTTGGCAGCGCCATGGATATCCGCCAGTACAGGATACAACGAATAACTTGGCGTAAAATATTGTACGAGCGATTTTGGACTCTGGGTTTTTGCCTTGGGATTTATTGCCGGCTCAACAAAACCTTTTACCGCCAGCGCCAACACTTCGTCCGAACCGTTGCCGATGATGATATTTTCCGGCCGACAGCCATGCAATTTCGCCAGCTTCTCGCGCAACACCTGTGACGTTGGATTCGGATATAGCCGCAACCGCGCATCCGTCGCTTTTCTCACCGCCGCCAAAACTTTGGGCGAGGGTGGATAAGGGTTTTCGTTCGTGTTGAGCTTGATCAGCCCCTTGATTTTTGGCTGTTCCCCCGGCACATAGGCGTGCAGCTCATGAACGAGCGGACGGATCAATGGATTTCGTTTTGCCATGCGTCAGAAATGATAAGGTCAGCTCGCTTTTCCGGAAAATAATTTCAAGCCCACGGTGCCCGCCACGATCAATACCAGGCAAATGACCCGGCCGGTCTCGCGTGGTTCATTGAAAAAAAGCATGCCGCAAAACGCCACCCCGGCAGCGCCGATCCCCGTCCATACTGCGTAAGCTGTGCCCATCGGAATCGTTTTGATGCACCAGGACAGGAGAAAAAAACTCACGATCAAACACATCGCCGTACCGACCGTCGGCCAAAGGCGCGTAAAACCTTCGGTATATTTCATGCCGATCGCCCAGCCGATTTCCAGCAAGCCCGCAATGATGAGACAAGTCCAAGCCATAAATCAATCCCGTGAGTTTAACAGAGAATCCATAAAATACGCGCGAAAAAATCAAACTCTTGCACCGGTTTTTCCATCCGGCAATTTGATTTAGCCGCCCGGATTGATGGCTTATTCCACCCGCACTTCTGCCGAGCGGCTGTGGGCGGCGAGTCCTTCCATCTCGGCAAATTTCTTTACCGATTTCAGCGCCTTCTTCAGTGCGGCACGATTGTATTCCACGATGCTGGTGCGACGTTGAAATTGATCTACGGTCAAACCGGCGAATGAAGCGCCCGCGCCATCGGTCGGCAAAACGTGGCTGGGGCCAGCCACATAGTCACCCAGCACGGTCGGCGACCAGTTGCCGAGGAAAATCGCCCCCGCCGTCACAATGCCCCCACTTATGCGACGCGCATCACGTGTGATGACTTCACAGTGTTCCGGCGCCAACTGGTTCGTCAATGCCACGCCCTCAGCGATGGTGGCAACCTGGATCAGCCAAACGTTACGATCGAGGACACGCCGGATGAATTCACGGCGCGGCAGTTTTGGCAACTGCTTGGCAATCTCTTTTTCGACCGCCTTGAGAGTTTTGCCTGAGTTGGTCACAAGCCAAACCCGCTCGTGGCCGGAACCGTGTTCAGCCTGTGCCAGCATGTCGGCGGCAGCAAAACGGGGATTAGCCGTGTCGTCTGCGAGAATCAGTACATCGCTCGGCCCGGCCAACAGATCAATCGCCACGCGCCCAACCAGCAGCCGCTTGGCCATGCTGACATAGGCGTTGCCGGGACCAAAAACTTTCTGCACCCGGCGGATCGTGTTTGTGCCGTAAGCCAGCGCCGCAATCGCCTGTGCGCCACCAACGCGATAGATCTCCGTCGCCCCGGCTGCACGCGCGGCAAATAAAATGGCTGGATTAACCGAACCATCCTTGCCACACGGTGTGGTGACCGCGATCTCTTTGCAGCCCGCAACCTTGGCCAGCGTGATGGTCATCAAGGCCGTGGAAACGAGTGGCGCGGTGCCACCAGGGATATAAACCCCGACGCGCGTGAACGGATCAAATTTTTCACCGACGCTCGCGCCATGGGAATTCTTTGACTGCCAGTTTTTCCGCAACGATTTTTTGGCGAAGCTGGCAACGTTCTTTTCCGCTTCCGCCACCGCCGCGCGCAAGCCGTCATCGGCCTTCAATGAAGCATTGAATAATTCGGCTTGCGTCACCGCAAGCTGGCTGGCGGTCAATTGCGCGCCGTCAAATTTCTCCGTCAGTTCCAGGACCGCCGCGTCGCCGCGCACAAAGACATCGTGAAGGATGGCTTTCGTGCGTTGTTCGATCTCGGTATCGAACAAACTGGCATCAGCCGAAAATTCGCGCACTTTGGCGGAAAAATCTTTGTCGGTATGGCGGGCGATCTTCATGTTCACAGATTAGGAAAGTTTCGTAGCCAAGTCAAAACGCCGAACGCAGCGTGAAAATCACGCTTTCGGCGCGAATTCCACGCGGTCTAAAACTGTACCCGGTATCAGGAACCACAGTTTCGTTGAAATTCGGAGGGAAACCATTTGGCACGCCGTATGCAAACTCAAAATCGTCACCCATAAACCTGTGAGGTATCTATGAATGAAAATGATTCATCCGTCCTGCCACCCACACCGGAGGCCAATCCAAATCTGAACGCGTTGCCTGCGTCAGATCCACCGAAACCGATTTCCTGGTGGCTGCGACGCTTGTTTGCCTGCAATCCGTTTTATCTCGTCAGCGCTGCGCTGCTGTTGTTTGGCTGTTATCGCGTATCCATTGACGCGCCTTTATTCAACCTCGAGACCGCACGCTTGCTATTCAATTTCACCGCCATTCAAAGCTATGAAATCCTACTGGTCGTCACGGCCATTTTTCTTTCCCGCCGCGCCGTCTGGTATGACTCCACCCTGCTCATCGGCCTGGAAAACCTGCTGGTCTTCGTACCTTTCATTCTCATCAGCCTGGCGGCTTTGATTGATTCGCATATGGCACTGACGGTGTGTGTGGCGGGCGGGATCGTTGCCACCTTGAGATTTGGCGGTTTGAAACACTCGTTTCGCCGACTCAACCTGCCCGGCAGATTACTCGCCATTGGTTTTGCCTTGCTGGCGCTCAACCTCGTCCTGCCGCTGTTATACCGTCATTTTGGTGAAAACATCATCGCGGCCTACGTCAACTCCGGCCCCGCCCACGCGATGAATTTACGCGTCTGGATGCTGGCTTTCCCGGCGGTTATTGCTTTAGCCAACTTTCTCCCGCGCTTCAATAAAACCGGCCCTTTGCTACCTGAACGCGGATGGCTGCCTTGGGGATTATTTTCACTTTGGGTGATCGTGACCGGAATTCACCTTTATAGTCTGGGTTATATTTATCAATTTGATTTTTGCTACCTGCAAACGGTGCCAGCGCTGTGGGTGCTGACGTGGACAATCTGCTGGCAACTGCACCGCAATTTCCCAGTGCTGGCGATCCGGATAAAATATTTGCTATTGCTTCCGCCGATGCTGGTTGCCCTGTTTGCGATCGCACCACAAAGCGGGGATGCAACTTGTCTTATGCTCGGCGTGGTCAACCTAATCGCCTATGGCTACATCTGGTTTCAGGAACGCGATAATTCCCTCGCCCGCCATCTGGTCTTTGCTTCGCTCCTGATGACGATGATCAGCTTGCCAATGCAATGGCTGCATGTCGTTGTGCCTGGATTAACCTGGACTGAAATCACGATCGCAGGCATGGTGGCGTATCTGGTTGTTTGGGCGGCATTGTCGCGGAATCCAAAACTGGCCATCTTCGGTTCCGTTCTACTCGGTTGTGCCGTCGCGCGACTCATCAACCATCACCCGGCTGGTTATTGGGCTTTCCAAAGCAGTTTTGTGTTCCTGCTCGTGCACAGTCTGCGTTGGGACGACACGAAAGATCGGAGTGCCAATGCCGTTCGAATCCTGATCGGGTTCGTCTGGATCCTGCAATCCTTCGCTTGGGCGCATTCCGCTGCCGGCCAATTTTGGCTGACGTGCATTCCGGGTACGGTGGTATTGATAATTTATCTGGTCGTTCAACGGCGGCGCGGAGATTGGCAGCACCTTAACGTCGCCATCGCCGCGACCATAGTCATCTTTTCCGGCCCCGCCATCGCCGCCGTGAACAGCGTACAAACCATGCCAACCGGCTTGTTGGCAGTCATTGGCAGTTTTCTGCTTTTCGGATTTGGGACGGCGGCGGCCCTCACGAAAAATCATTGGCATAAACCTGACCCGGCGACCGCCGGGTCACACCCGATGCCGGACACTGCCAATGACGCTGCTGGCACCAAATTGAGCAGCCCAAACGGTTAAACTTTTCACCCAACCTGGTTTATGTTTACCTATGTTCATCTGTGGCTAAAACCAATCCCATCATCGCGGCGCTGGATGTGCCAACGCCGGAACAGGCCTTGAAACTGGCCATTGAAATCGCACCAGCCGTCGGCGCATTTAAGATCGGCAAAGAATTGTTTGTCGCCGCCGGGCCGGACATCGTAAAAAAAATCCGGGCGACCGGCGCCAGCGTTTTCCTCGACCTGAAGTTTCACGACATCCCGAACACGGTGGCCAAGGCCATTGCCTCCGCCACCCGCCTCGATGTGCAGATGACCACCATCCACACCAGCGGCGGCGGTGAAATGATGCGCGCTGCCGAAAACTCGGCAAAAGAAACGGCGCAAAAATTGAATCTGCCCGCCCCGTTAGTTCTCGGTGTCACGGTTTTGACCAGTTCCAATCGAGAAACGCTCGCTGAAATCGGTTGTGAAACGGACGTTGAAAATCAAGTTTTGCGGCTCGCGCAACTAGCCGTCAAATCCGGCCTGCGCGGGCTGGTCTGCTCACCGCTGGAAATCATTGCGTTACGAAAAGTTTTACCACCGCATATCCAGCTCGTGACGCCCGGTATCCGCACCGGGGCGGAGAAGGCCGACGACCAAAAGCGCACAATGTCACCCAAGGAAGCGATGCAGGCTGGCGCCAGTTGGCTGGTCATCGGCCGTCCGATTTCTGCCGCCGAAAATCCCCGGGCTGCCGCCGAAAAAATTTTAGAATCTCTGAATTAAATTTTATGAACGCAAAAAATGTTACGGTGGTCGCCACCTTTGAAGCCAAACCCGGCCAGGAAGCAGAATTAAAAAAAGCCTTGTTAGGTTTGATTGCCCCGACGCGCAAGGAAGCCGGCTGTGTAAATTACGATCTACATCAGTCGCCGGATGAGCCCCGGAAGTTTTTGTTCCACGAAAACTGGACCAGCAAGGCGCTCCTCGATGCGCATTTGAAAAACGACCATATCCAGGTCTTGCTGCCGCGCCTGGATGAATTGTGCATCGGCATGCCCGAAATCAAATTGTGGGAACAGATCGGCTAAGTTTAAGGCGTTTTAAATAAGCCTGTAGCCGTAAAAATCCGCCCGACAGTGCAGCAAATCAAAGGGATTCATGGATTGCGGCGGGAAGCGCAGCGCCACGCCACTTTCGTGCGGACAAATCGTTTTCGAAGTAAGTATGCGGCCCATGCGCGCGAAAGCGGTGTCGCCGCTATCGCTCTGCCACCGCAGTCCAAAACCTCACGGACTTTGATCAACACGGGTAATACGCGGTGATAGTTTAATTTGAAACACCCTAACCTAGGATTTCGTGCACGAGTCGCGGCGCAGAAATTTTCCGCGGGGAAATTTGAAAGGCAGTTTTCAACCTGGCACCGGCCGATTTCGCTGCTGCCGCATCAACCGCGTGCACCCGGCAAAGGATTTGTGGCTTTTCCACCCGTTCACCGGGTTTGACCATTTTATCCACGCCCACGTCGTAATTAATGGCCGACTCTTTCGTCAAACGTCCGCCGCCCAGGTCGCGGATGACTTCGCCAATGATTTGCGCATCACATTGGGAAACGTAACCAGACTTTTCCGCCTTTAATTCCCAGACAATTGGCGCGGTGAAATCGCGTGCTAGTTTTTGGTTGAAGGCCGCCAAATCTGCGCCTTGGGCCAAAAGCATTTCATCCCATTTTTTGCGCGGCTCACCCGAGTTCAAACAATCGACAGCCGTTTTGCGCGCCACCGCCAGCGTTTTGGATTTTTTGGTCTGCAACAAAAGATGTGCTGCCGAATCCACCACCAATTCGCGTAAATCATCCGGGCCTCTATTCTCAAGGCAAGCGACACTTTCTTTGACCTCCAGCCAATTGCCCGCCGCTCGCCCAACCGGCGTATTCATGTCGGTCAAAATCGCCCGGGTATTGGTACCGCATTGATTACCCAGCGCCACCATTGCCCGCGCCAATTTTGTGGCGTCGGCCTTCGTCTGCATGAAGGCGGCACAGCCAAATTTCACATCAAGAATCAGTGCGTCCAAACTTTCAGCCAGTTTTTTTGAAAGGATGGAGGCAGTAATCAGTTGAATACTCGGCACCGTGCCGCTGGCATCGCGCAAGGCATAGATTTTTTTATCGGCAGGCACCATCGTGTCTGTCTGGCCACAGATGACACAGCCAACGTTTTGGACTTGTTTAACGATCTGCGCGGCAGGCAAAAGCGTCTTGAAACCGGGAATGGCATCGAGCTTGTCCAACGTGCCACCCGTAATGCCCAGACCGCGGCCGGAAATCATCGGCACCCGAAAACCAAGACAACCCAACAATGGTGCCAGCGGCAATGAAACCTTGTCACCGATGCCGCCGGTGGAATGTTTGTCCACCAACGGACGTTTATCCCGGGGAAATTTCAATACGTCGCCAGAATCGCGCATGGCGAGAGTCAACGCGGTCGTTTCGGCCGTGTTCAGTCCGCGAAAATAAATGGCCATGAGCATGGCGGCCATCTGGTAATCGGGAATTTTCCCGGCGGTAAATTCGCGGATGAAATCTTGAATTTCTCCCAACGCGAGGGTTTTGCCTTCGCGTTTCGCTTCAATGAGCGGTAAAAAGTTCAAGGTTTAATGTTTACCATTCAGAGTTTGGTGCTGCTGCGACACCCTCAAAACTGTGAACTGAATTTGTTAAACAAATTTCTTGGCTGCAATCGTCGCGTTATGGCCACCGAAACCGAACGAGTTGTTGATGATGGCATTCACGGGCATCTCACGCGCGACATTCGGAACGTAATCCAGATCGCAGTCCGGATCCGCCACGAGCTGGTTGATGGTCGGCGGCACGATGCTGTTTTTGATGGCCAGGACGCAGGCCGCCGTTTCCACCGCGCCGGCGGCACCCAGCATGTGGCCGGTGGCACCCTTGGTGGAACTTACCGCGAGTTTTTTCGCATGGTCACCGAAAACCGCCTTGATGGCCTGCGTTTCGGCTACGTCACCAACGGGGGTCGAGGTGCCGTGCGCGTTGATGTAACTGATGTCAGTCGGATTGAGGCCGGCATTGCGCAACGCCATTTTCATGCTGCGGCTGGCACCTTCGCCGCCAGGAGACGGCGACGTGAGGTGATGGGCATCAGCAGTGTTGCCGTAACCGGCAATTTCGCAATAAATCTGTGCACCGCGTTTTTTGGCATGTTCCAATTCTTCCAGAACAAGCACGCCCGCGCCTTCACCCATCACGAAACCATCACGTTCCTTGTCAAACGGACGGGATGCGTGTTTCGGGTCGTCATTGCGCGTGCTCATGGCACGCATGGCGCAAAAACCACCGATACCAACGGGGATGATCGCCGCTTCCGAGCCGCCCGCGAACATGACGCTGGCGTCACCCATCTTGATGGTGCGCCAGGCTTCACCGATGGCATGATTCGCTGTCGCACAGGCCGAGCAGGTCGCAAAATTTGGCCCGCGCAGATTGAAATACATGGAGACCAAACCAGACGCCATGTTGGAGATCAACATGGGGATCATGAACGGCGACAGTTTTTTGGGCCCGCGATCGAGCAAAATCTTGTGCTGTTCCGCCGTCGTTTCCAAACCACCGATGCCGGAGCCGAGAAACACGCCAATTTCGTCGCAATTTTCCGTCGCCAGATCCAAGCCGGAATCCTTCAAGGCCGACCAGGCGGCATAAACACCGAATTGCGAATAGCGATCGGTGCGGCGGATTTCCTTGGGCGATGGAAAGGCGGCCGTGGGATCAAAATTTTTGACCTCGGCGGCGATTTGCGTTTCAAAAGGCGAAGCGTCAAAGGCGGCGATCTTGTCTACGCCGCATTGACCCGTGATCAAGTTTTGCCAGAAGGTATCAAGATCCTGACCAAGCGGTGTGACAAGGCCCATGCCGGTGACCACGACGCGGCGTTCGGTATAGTTAGTTGCCATAGTGCCAGATTACCATGTTGAGGCTTGAAATCAAACGGGGCAGTTCGGGCTGTGTCCAGCCAAAACTGCCCCGAGGGTTAAATCAAATCACTTTTGAGCTTCTTCGATGTATTTGATCACATCGCCGACGCTTTGGAGCTTTTCCGCCTGTTCATCCGGCACTTCGATGCCAAATTCTTCTTCCAGCGCCATCACCAGCTCGACTGTATCGAGCGAATCTGCGCCTAAATCTTCGATAAACTTGGCTTCCGGAGTCACTTGATCCGGTTTTACGCCGAGTTGTTCGACGATGATATCTTTTACGCGTTGGTCAATTGGTTTGTCTGACATAAATATGAACGTTTTTCTATCTTAAAACTACCCGTGGCGTCAAGCTCAGATTTTTCCGCTCCGTCGCCGTTATTTGCGAAAAACTGACAATTCCCACGTAAATAATGAGATTTTCCTCACATTACCATCCCGCCGTCCACCGTCAATACCTGCCCCGTAATGTAGCGCGCGCCAGGGCTGGCGAGGAACAAAGCCGCATTCGCAATGTCCTCCGCCTGGCCAAATTTGGCCATGGGGATTGCGCGCAGGATGTTCGTTTTCAATTCTTCGTTCAATTCCGAGGTCATGTCCGTTTCGATGAAACCGGGGGCGATGGCGTTCACCGTCACGCCGCGACCGGCCAACTCGCGCGCGCATGACTGCGTAAACCCGATCAAACCGGCCTTGCTCGCCGCATAATTCGACTGTCCGGGATTGCCGATCAACCCGATGACGGAGGAGATGTTGATGACCCGGCCGGCGCGTTGCTTGGCAAATGCCCGGAAAAATGCACGCGTGAAATGAAACGCCCCCTTAAGGTTGGTGTTCAAGACCGTGTCCCAATCCGCGTCGCTCATGCGCATCAACAAGCCGTCGCGCGTCACGCCTGCATTGTTCACGAGAATGTCCACCTTGCCACAATCAGCCAAAATTTTGTCTGCCGCCGCCGTCACGGCCGCGCCATCGGCCACGTCCACCGCGAAGGCCCAGGCTTTGCGGCCAAGGGTGCGGATTTCCGCGGCAACCTTCTCCGAATTTTCCTGGGTGCGCGAAACAACAACGACATCCGCCCCTTCCGTCGCATATTTCAAGGCAATGGCGCGACCGATACCCCGACCGGCGCCGGTGACCACGGCGATTTGATTAGCAAGTTGTGACATGGCCATAGTTTATGGTTTCTGCCATGGTTTTGCCAAGTATTGCTTCGGGCGAATTTATGCGTGCAATCACCCTTAAGAAAAGCCTTTACAGAAATTTGCCGGTAACCTTAAGGTCTCATAATGAAGCCCATGAAAACCGGAGATACACCGCTTTCTTGCCAATCGATAATTTTTGGGTTGTGCGCCCTGGCTTGCAGCTTTTTGCTTCCGTTTGAAATCACCGCCCGCGCCGAGACAGTAGATTGGCCAACATTAAGTTTTACCCAGGTGGTATCGGCAACATTCAGCAAACCAACCGGGATTAGCCATGCCGGCGATGGCAGTCAGCGGCTATTTATCACCTCTCAACCGGGACAAATCTGGGCAATTCAAAACGGCGTTCCTCTAACTCAACCATTTTTGGATATTTCCAATCGCGTATTAACCACCGGAGCCGAGCAAGGTTTGCTTGGGCTGGCATTTCCGCCCGGATTTTCAACCAATAATCATTTTTACGTGGATTATACGAGAAAACCAGATGGTGCCATTGTCATCTCCCGGTTCTTTGTGGCTTCTACCAATTCAAATATCGCCGACACCAATAGTGAGCAAATTATCAAGGTCATTTCAAAACCTAATCCAGTCACGACCTATAATAATCATAACGGCGGACAGCTTGCCTTTGGGCCCGACGGCTATCTCTATATCGGCGTCGGGGATGGTGGTTCGGAGGGTGACCCACTGAATAATGGTCAGAACACCAATTTGCTTTTCGGCAAGATCCTCAGGATTGACGTGGAAAGTGGCGTTTCACCTTATGCCATCCCGCCAAGTAATCCTTTCGTTAACAATCATGTTTGCCCTCCCGAAACGTGGGCGTGGGGATTGCGGAATCCATGGCGCTTCTCGTTTGATCGACAAGCCGGCGGTCTCTATATCGGTGATGTCGGACAAAATCTGTATGAAGAAATTGATTATCAACCAGCCAACTCTCCGGGTGGCCAAAACTATGGCTGGCGAATCATGGAAGGGACTAATACTTACAAGGTTCCAACGGGTTTTACTAATTTCTCCGCCTTTACCCCGCCGGTAGCAGTTTACAGCCATTTTTCCCTTCCCACGGATGGAGCCGCATCGGTGACAGGTGGCTATGTTTACCGTGGATCAGATACGCCGCGCTTCAATGGCATATATTTTTATGGTGATTTCATGACTGGCTGGATTTGGGGCATGAAACAGGTTGGCACAAACTGGCAAAACCAATTATTATATAATCCCACTCCACCAGCGCGCCTTTTTATGATCAGCACGTTTGGCGAAGATGACGCGGGGCAATTGTATTTCGCCGATTATTCGTCTGGGAAAATTTATCAAATTCAGGATTCCGGCCAGACATGGACTCCCTCCTTCTCGCCTGCCGGCGGGACTTTATTCTCCAACACCGTTATCGTGACGTGCCTGACGGCTAATGCGGAAATTCATTATACCACGAATGGTATTGATCCAACTTTATCTGACCCGATTGTCGCTTCAGGTTCAACAATCCAAGTGACTTCTGGCATCACCAACAAGTTACGGGCGTTTCGTGCTGATTTAACCCCCAGCGCCACCGCCAGCGCGATCTATACCAACAAAGTGGCGGCACTTACCTTCAATCCGTCCTCCGGAAACGTGGCAAAGGGAACATTAATCAACATCAGCACCATCACACCAGGCACTACAATTTATTACACAACTGATGGAACCACACCGACAACCAATTCGCAGACTTATTCCGGGTTGCTGGCCATTCAAACCAATACCACCTTAAGAGCACTCGGCAACAAGGCAGGCTACAACGACAGTCCCATTGCGTTTGGAAATTACACAGTGACCCAGGTTGCCACCCCGATTTTCATACCCGCCGTTGGACAGATTATCCCAGGGCTGGCAGTCATCACCAACGGAACCAGCATTTCCATCTCCTGCTCAACCGCAAATAGCGTGATCTATTACACATTGGATGGCAGCGCACCCACAACTAATTCCTTGGTTTACTCAAATTCGATAGTTTTTTACGAAACGAACGGCCCCATCACCTTAAAAGCCTTCGCGTCTGCAACCGGCGATTTTGATAGCCTGTCAGGATCCATTATGTATGGATTTATCCATTATGAAAATACGGTTGTGACTACATTTGCCGGGCAACCAACCGGGGGCTGGGTGGATACCATCAGGCAGTTGGCAATGTTTTATGACCCTTCTGATATCTATCTGGATAAATCAGGAACTTTTTATATTGCTGACACTGAGGCCGGCGTGATTCGTAAAATTTCTCCGGCCGGTCTGGTAACAACGTTTGCGGGTTACGACACGGATGTGATGTTTTATTCTCTTACCGGGGTTTGCGCCGATGATTTTGGCAATGTTTTTGCCGCCACCGATGACCAGGTTTACAAAGCCAATTCCACCGAGGTGTACAGCCTGTTGAGCAGCGGTTACGCCGCCCGGCAATTGGTGGCAGATCCTTCCGGAAATCTATACGTCGGCTCAGTGGCCGCTGTCAGAAAAATATTCCCGGATGGAACCGCCGTTGAATTTGCGGGCTCGGGGACCAATGGGGTCGGTGGTTGGGCGGGCGATGTCGGCGTTGGCATTGATAAGGCCACAAATATTTACGCCGTCTCTGAATATAAAATTTGGAAAATTGCACCAGATGGCACAGCCGGCATATATGCCGGAAGCACATATGGATTTTCGGATGGCCCGCGAATCCCATCATTATTCCAAGGCCCGCTGGATATCGCCGTGGACCCGGCAACCAATGCGTATGTCAGCGACGGGAATTACATCAGAAAAATAAGTTCCGCTGGCTGGGTGAGCACATTGACCAGCATTGGAACGCCGGGCTATCGAAATGGCCCCGGCAATAAAGCCCAATTCAACGGCGCAGCCGGGTTGTGTGTTGACACTAATGGGAACGTCTATGTCGCCGATTCTGGCAACCACTGTATCCGCAAAATTTCACCGGATACCGCCGGCATCGGCATCGCCGACGATTGGCAGATCGCTCACTTTGGTCATGTGGGCATTGACCCGAATGCCGACCCCGACCACGACGGCTCCAGTAATTATCAAGAGTTCTGGGCGGGAACCGACCCAAACGACCCGGATTCGATTCTAGCCATAGATCGCAGTTCATTAATCCAAAGCGGACAAATCCAGATCCGCTGGCAAACTGTGGCCGGCAAAATGTATGTGGTGCAATGCTCATCCGATCTCATCTCATGGAGCAACTTGAGCAGCACCATCCTGGGTGACGGGTCTGCGGCCAGGGTGACCGATGCTTTGACGGAACAGCAACGGTATTATCGCATTGTGCTGGCAGATCTTTGATGTCGCTTAATGAAACAAAGCCTCGATCAAAACCGGATTTCGTCGTCAATACCTGGACTGATGTGATTTCGCCCAACGATATTCCATCCCGGGAAATGTGTAACTAAGCCGAAAGTGCCTTCACGGTTGCTTCCAAACTGGCGGCATCCGCGACGTTCAGCATCGTCGCCGTCTTATCAATGCGTTTCATGAAACCGCTCAAGGCGGTGCCCGGCCCGAGTTCGATGAATCGCGTGTAACCTTGCGCCAGCAGGGCGCGGATGGAATTTTCCCACAGCACGGACGCACACACCTGCTCGACGAGTTTGGCAGAAATATCCGAGCCATGTGCCTGCGCGGTCACGTTGGAAATAACCGGCACAACCGGCGAGGAAATCTTAGCTTGGGCCAGTTCAGCGGCGAGTTTGGGCTGGGCACTGGCCATGAGCGGCGAGTGATAAGCGCCGGCAACCGTCAGCGGCAACGCCCGTTTTGCGCCCTTGGCTTTGGCCAGTTCGCAGGCTTTGGTAATTTTTTCCGCTTCACCGGAGATCACCAACTGGCCGGGACAATTCAGATTCGCCAGCACCACCCCCGCTTCGGCACAAACCTCGCGGGTGGGCGCTTCATCCAGGCCGATGATCGCCGCCATGCCGCCCTTGGTCACATCGCAGGCTTCCTGCATGAATTTCCCGCGTTGCCGCACGACGCGCAGCCCGTCTTCAAACGTCAGCGCACCGGCTGCGGTTAAGGCCGTAAATTCACCCAGCGAAAGTCCGGCTGTAGCTTCAAATTTCAAATTAGGCACCTGTTCTTTGAGCAATTCAAAAGCGATCCAACTGACCAGAAAGATTCCCGGTTGCGCGTTTTCCGTCTTGGTCAGGTCCGCTTCCGGCCCTTCAAAACAGATTTTGGCGAGGTCATAACCCAAGGCGGTGTTGGCCCGGTCAAACCACGCTTTAGCGCTGGGAAATTTCTCAGCCAGATCCTTGCCCATGCCGACAACCTGGGCGCCTTGACCGGCAAACAACAATGCAGTTTTGCTCATAGAGTTGGAAAATAGAACACGAATTTAGGCTCCAGAGAAAGACTGTTTTTCAATCACGGATTTTTACGGACGGCACATTCCTTGTGTCGCGCCAAGGCCGCGAAGGGCCGCGAAGAATAACTGGCTGACGATACAGCCCTGCACCAAAACCCCCTCCGGGTAAGTAATTCTCCTTAATTCCTTGCTTGCACTTGTCTTTGTTCCGAAGAAAGATTCAGGCACACAAAACTATGTTCTCACACGTTGTCATTTTTTGGACTGACCCGGCTCAACCGAAAGCGGCGGATGAATTGATCGCTGGCGCCGTCAAATATCTGCAACCGATCCCCGGCTTGAAACAATTTCATGTCGGCAAGATGGTCGGCAGCGAACGACCGGTCGTGGATCAAACGTATCAAGTCGCGCTGAATACCGTGTTCGCCAACAAACAGGCACAGGACGATTATCAAGTGCATCCCTTGCACCTGGAATTCGTCGCGAAATACGTGAAACCGTTGGTGAAGAAAGTCACCGTTTACGATTTCGAATAAAACCTCGCGAGCCTAAACGCGAAATCATTCTTCGAGTTTTGCGCGGGGATGAAACTGACGGTGAATTTCCCGCAACCGGCTGCCGGTGACGTGGGTATAAACCTGCGTCGTGCTGATGCTGACATGGCCAAGTAATTCCTGGATCACCCGTAAATCGGCACCATGTTCCAGCAGATGCGTCGCGAAGCTGTGCCGCAACATGTGCGGTGTGACATTGCGCGGAATGCCCGTGCGTTTGATGCGGTTCTTGATCCGCAACCAAAGAGTCACGGCCGCAAAGGGCGTGCCGCGCTTGCACTTTTCGGTGCCGGAAATAAAAACATTCGCCGGCGACTTCGGGGTGACCAATTTGGGCCGCCCGCTTTCAAGGTACCGTTGCAGCGATTCAACCGCCACGCGCCCCACCGGCACCACGCGTTCCTTGTTGCCCTTGCCGATGACGTTGATGAAGGCCGCTTCCAGATGCAATTGTTCCAGCCGCAGGTTTTTTAATTCGCTCAGCCGCAAACCGGACGCATAAGCCAGCTCCAAAATCGCGTGGTCACACAAATTTTCCGGGGTAGCCGGCGTTTCCGGTGTGAGCAACCTGGTGATTTCATCGTTGCTCAATGCTTTCGGCAAACGTTGCCAGCGGCGCGGTAATGAAAGATTCTCCGCAATGTTCACTGGTAATATTTTCTCGTTCTCGGCAAACCGGTAAAAAGCCCGCAACGCCGCGATCTCCAAATACACGCTCTCGCTGCTCAATCGGCCCGAACCTTTCGCTGCTCTACGAGGAGCGGGTCGGGATGGGGAAGGATTCTTTTTTGGTGAACTGCCTTCGGCCATTCGCGCCGCCGTCCGACCTTTTGGCAACTGGTTCCGGGTGCGTTCGTGCGTCAGAAAAGCCATGAGATGCTTCAGCTCGACCTCCGACCAGTCGGCCAGACCTTGCCGCTCCGCCCACGCGGTAAATTTGCCGAGCGACGCGGCGTAAGTCTTGGCCGTGTTGTCCGACTGCCCGCGTTCGTGCCGCAGAAATTGCAGAAAATCTTCGACGAGCGTTTGCATGAATCCGTCGCGAGTTTCGCCGGAAAAAAAATTGTCGCAAGCGGATTTGTTCGACTCACCAGCGATTCCGCTTAAAATCCAAGGCATGTTCACGGCTGAGAACATTGATTTCACTGACAAAACCGCGGGTTATTTGACCTTGGAAAAACGGCTCCGCGCACTCCTGCACGGCGAACGCGATACCATTGCCAATCTCGCCAATGCCGCCGCGCTGATCTTTCAGTCACTGCCAGACTTGAACTGGGCCGGCTTTTACCGGCTCATTGGCGATGAACTCGTGCTTGGCCCATTTCATGGCAAACCTGCCTGTGTCCGGATTCGCGTCGGCAAAGGTGTTTGCGGTACTGCAGCAGCACAGTGTGAAACCGTTTTGGTCAAAAACGTGCATGAATTTCCCGGCCATATTGCGTGCGACGCAGCTTCCAATTCCGAAATTGTCGTACCGCTCATCAAAAACGGTCGCTTGCTCGGCGTGCTGGATCTGGACAGCCCACAATTGGCGCGCTTCGATGCTGCGGATAAGGTTGGACTGGAAAAACTGGCTGAAATAATCGTTACCGCTTCGGACTGGCAGTAAGCCGTTCACGGAAAGCCAACTTGGTAAATGAGCTAAAAGCCCCTCATCCCGGCCTTCTCCCGCACTCTGAAAAAACATTCAACGCTCAACATTCAACGCTCAACACCCAAGGACGCGTGGTCATACTGCCTCGAAGTTCGAGGTTGAATGTTAAATGTTGAATGTTCGTTCTGAATGGGCCACCCATCGAACAAAAATTCTGCCAACCACACGAAACATGTCACTAGCACTTCTTACAGTTGAATGTTGACCTCGCCCTCAATAAACATCCCACATTATTCAAATAACGAAAGCTGCGTGCCGCCAGGCCGCCGAAAGTGTGCGGTCGAAAGCTCAGCCATATCATCCCTGAAACCGGCTTTGCGTTTGGCCACTTGAAACATCTGCGCCATCTGTTCCGCAAAAACCCCGCCGCCAGTAAAACGCTTGCCCCAATCTGATTTATACAGCTTGCCATCGTGCAATGCGCGAAGACGGTTGAGAACTTTTTCTTTTCGATCAGGAAAATATGTCTCCAACCATTTCTCAAAAAGCGGGGCGACACCATAAGGCAGGCGCACGGAAGTATAACCAGCGGCCCGGGCACCCGCCTCGTAAGCCGCTTGCAAGATCGCCGGCATTTCGTGATCGGTCAGGCCGGGAATCATTGGCGCCACGTTCACACCGACAGGGATGCCTGCCGCTGATAATTCACGTAAAGCCGTTAATCGTGCCTTCGGCGGTGAAGTGCGCGGTTCCATGCGTTGGCGCACTTCCGAATCAAGTGTGGTGATGGAAAGCCATACCGAAGCCGCATTATGCCTTGCGAGTTCAGCCAGCACATCTATATCCCGGGTGACCAATTGATTTTTGGTGATGATGAACACCGGATTGCGAAATTCTGCCAACACTTCCAGGCAACTACGCGTAAGCTTCAGTTTCCGTTCCACCGGCTGATAACAATCGGTGACGCCGCTCATAAAGACAACATTTGGCTGCCATTTCGGTGACGATAATTCTTGGCGTAATAATTCCGGCGCGTCGGCCTTCACCATGATTTTACTCTCAAAATCCAAGCCAGCGGAAAAACCAAGAAATTCATGCGTCGGTCGAGCATAGCAATAAATGCAGCCATGTTCGCAGCCGCGATAGGGATTCAGGCTGGTCATGAACCCGACATCGGGACTCTCCGTATGCGAGATGACCGTCTGACTATGATCCTTGAAAAACTGCGTCTTTGGTCCGTGCGGATTACCACCATGATCGTCATCAGGATCCCAATCCGCGTCCGGTTCGAGGTGAATCTTCTCAAACCGGTTCGCCGGATTCTCCAATGCCCCGCGATGAGCGGAAATTGTCTTGGGCGATGACATAAGAAGACTTTACTTCAAGACTGCGAAGAAGACAAAAAACGGTGAAATTAAAACCCGCACCTCGTTTGAAGTGCGGGTTTTATTATTTTATCGGAGCATTACCCTGCCGAAATTTAGAGCTTTTTGCCCGTCAATCGCTCGTACGCTTCCAGATATTTCGCCGAAGTCTTGGTGACGACATCTTCGGGCAACTTTGGTCCCGGCGGAGTTTTATCCCAAGTGAGTGTTTCGAGATAATCACGGACAAATTGTTTGTCGAAGCTCGGCTGACCTTTGCCAGGCGCATACTGATCGGCCGGCCAGAAGCGCGAAGAATCCGGTGTCAACACTTCGTCAATGAGGATGAGTTTGCCTTCAAACAGGCCGAATTCGAATTTCGTGTCGGCGATGATGATGCCACGCTGGCGGGCGTAATCGCGTCCGGCTTTATAAATCATCAGGCTCAAGTCGCGCGCTTGCGTCGCGAGTTCCGTGCCGACAATGCTGCAAGCCTGTTCAAAATTGATGTTTTCGTCGTGACCTTGTTCCGCCTTGGTGGACGGCGTGAAAATGGGCTCAGGCAATTCTGAGGAATCCACCAAGCCGGCGGGCAACTGGATGCCGCAGACGGTTTGCGATTTCTTATATTC
This sequence comes from Verrucomicrobiia bacterium, assembly GCA_036498725.1. GTDB lineage: Bacteria > Verrucomicrobiota > Verrucomicrobiia > Limisphaerales > UBA11358 > UBA11358. Next base: position 22,997 of record DASYEY010000168.1, read on the forward strand.
TTTCAAGCCGCTGCCGGAAAGGTAACCGCGCACGATGCATTCGATGGCCAGCGGTTTGGCCTTCTTCACAATCATGGAGCGCTTCGCCAATTTGTCGGCGTAGGGCTGCAAGTTTGCCGGCAACGGGTCGTTAGCTTTGGCGAGGAGATGATTCGGCACGAGCGCGGAAAATTTCTCGAACCAGAAATGCGAGATTTGCGTCAATACGGCGCCCTTGTGCGGGATGCCGTTGGGCATGATGACGTCAAAAGCCGAGATGCGGTCACTGGCGACGAGCAGGAAGCTGTCGCCAAGATCAAAGACCTCGCGGACTTTGCCGGAGCGGACTTTTTTGATGCCGGGGAGGTCAAGCTGCAAAATTGGTTCGTTCATGGGATGCAGTGTAAAAATTCCTGGAGAGAATTTACAGGATTTTTCGGAGGGAAATTGATGATAAAAAATTAGAGCGACGGCCGTGGCTCAACCAGTTTCACCAGCAAGGGGATGCTCGCACCCGATTGGTCATCCAGGCGCACATCCACGGAATACAAACCCGCTTCGGGGAATTGCAGATGCTGGATATTCACGATGAAATTGCGCGAAAGAAAATGCAGGTCTTCCGGTAGCTTGACCTCCAGGGGAATCTTGGGGAAATTCGGCATGATCGGCCGTCCGTCCGCGTTGATAAAATTGATGGCCAGCGTGTGATGGCCTTCATCCTCCGCCATGAACGTGATGCGCAAAGCGACAGCACATTGCGGATGCACGGCCGGCAACTTCGGCGTACACACGGTATCGAAGGCTCCCAACAGATTGAGCTTTTCGTTGTCGGTCGTCGCGGCGTCACACAGGACGGCTACTTGAATATTCATACTGAAATTAAGCCACGGATTTCACGGATTGACACGAATTTCTTTCAGAAACCGAAGTAAAACACCCGCCAACGGCCGCGGATAATGATTCCCATTGACATACATATTATTTCTATGTATTGTCCTCCTATGCTTCGAAAAGAATTAGTGGCCGCTGCGGCCGAACCGTTGATCCTGTCGCTTTTAGCCAGAGGCGAGAGCTATGGCTACGCGATCATCCAGGACGTCAAGGCGCGGTCCGGCGGCAAGATGAATTGGACCGATGGCATGTTGTATCCGGTTTTGCACCGGATGGAACGGCGCGGCTTGATCAAGGCGCGCTGGGGTGAAAGCGAGACGGGCCGGAAACGGAAATATTATTCACTCAAAAAGGAGGGCAAGGCGGCGATGGAAAAACATCACGAACATTGGACGCTCGTTCATGACGTCTTGTCCGGCTTGAGAAAGGAACACTATGTTTGACCTGGAAAAAACCATCACGGAATGGCGCCGGCAGATGCTGGCCGCCGGGATTCGCCCGCCCGCATTAGTGGAGGAATTGGAAGGCCATCTGCGCGAGGAAATCGAGCAGCTAATCAAAACGGGCATGGATGCATCCCTCGCCTTTGAAATCGCCACCGGCCATATCGGCCAGCCTCGCCTGCTTAAACATGAGTTCAAGAAAATTGAAAGGAACAGTATGAAACGAGTCATTATCATCGCATTGGGAGTTTTTGCCAGCTTGACCGGCCCCGCCCTTATCCTGCCGGCGTTGGCCAAGCATAAAAACATGGGGATTTGGAGTTACGACATCGCCTGGCTCATCATTTTAGGCGCCATCATCGCGCTCGCCGGCATGGGCATGGTGATCTTGGGCTTCAAAAAACAAAAAGCTTAAGGCTATTAAGGCTATGTTCCACCTCGAATCAGCCGTTGCGGAATGGCGCAACCAAATGCTGGCCGCCGGCGTACAATCGCCTGTGCCATTGGAAGAATTGGAAGCCCATCTGCGCGAAGAAGTTGAACAGCAAGTCAAACTAGGATTGGGCGAGCAAAGCGCCTTTGAAATAACCACCAGTCACCTTGGCCAGCCCCATCTGTTAAAACGCGAATTCAAAAAAATCGAAAGGAACAATATGAAACTAGTCCTCATCCTCATTGGCATTTTCGGCATTTTGACCGGACCAGCCATCATCTTGCCCGCCCTGGCTCAGCATCGGAACCTCGGAATTTGGAATAATAACATCATTTGGCCCATCATTATCGGCGCGATTATCACTTTGGCCGGCGTGGGCACAGCGGTGCTGGGTTTCAAAAAGCAAAAAACCTAAATTATGTTCCACCTCGAATCAGCCATCACGGACTGGCGCAATCAAATGCTGGCCGCCGGCGTACAGTCGCCCGTGCCATTGGAGGAATTGGAAATCCATCTGCGCGAAGAAATCGAACGGCAGGTTAAGACAGGTTTAGATCAGCAAACTGCATTCCAAACCGCACTCGATCAACTGGGATCAGCACCAGCCATCAAAGATGAATTTGACCGGGCGGCCGCAAACCGGGATGCGCGCAACTGGAAATTGATGGAAGCCATTTTACCCCTGCTTACCCTGCTCATTTCGCTGGGCATTGGCAGTCTTTTATGGCTAAGGGCGGGCCCAATCGGCATGACGACCATGGAAGAAACCTCCAGCCTGGTGGCGGTGACCTTATTTTGTTTGCTGGCTTGGACCGGCAGATTAAGCAGCAGAAGCTTCCCCGTCATTGCCAGCCACCGCCATCGGACCGTGATTGGCGTGGCCGGTGGCGTGGCCGTGGCTTTTTGGTGGATGATTTTTCTCCGTCTCATCGTTCCAAGCCAGGAATTTGACGGCGCCCAATTTGTGGAGACATTTGTCTGGGCGTGGTTCCCGCCCGCCGGGGTGTGGGTTGGTTTGTTTTGGGGAATCGAAGCTGCCGCCCGAAATAAGACTGCCGCGTCAATCTTTGAAAGGGAGAAGCATGCCTGACCTTGAGACCCATATTTCCGAATGGCGTACGCAAATGCTCGCGGCCGGCATCCGACCATCTGCCACGTTGAATGAATTAGAAAACCACTTGCGCGAAGAAATTGAGCGGCGAATCGAAGCTGGTGCCGATGAAGAAGCCGCTTTTGCCGGCGCCATAATGCAGCTTGGCCACGCCAACACCCTCAAAGCCGAATTTCAAAAAAACAACAGTCTTTCGGCGCGGCTGGCGGAAGCCCTGCTGAGCAATCGGGTATTGGGATTGGGTTGGTTGGTTTTTTGCCTGGGTGGCTTTTATAAAACCACCAATGGTCTGCTCTCAACTCAGCCGCATCCGCAAATCACATCGTTGTTTATTTTAGCGTGGCTCATGGACTTCGTTTATCTGCGCGGCGTCATCGCGAGCGTGCTTTGGTTTGGCGGTATCAGGCGAGAACGCCATTTCATTTTCTTCCTCGCCCTCCTGGACGCCATTGGTGGCATCGCTTTCCTGTTCTGCCGGGCTTTTCAACCGCTATCCGTTGCCTTCACGATTTTTGGATTCGTCACCCTCTGGCGGTTATGGCCGCGACGCATGCCAACCATCGCAACCCAATAAGTTATGTTCCACCTTGAATCAGCCATCGCCAACTGGCGTGAGCAAATGCTCGCCGCCGGCGTTTCGTCACCCGTGCCACTGGAGGAATTGGAAATTCATCTGCGCGAAGAAATCGAACGCCAACGCAAAGCTGGACTAAGCACGGAACAAGCCTTTGGCATCGCTGTCCAAAATATTGGAGTCCCGGAAGCGATTCAGAAAGAGTATAAAAAATTAGGCTGGTTTAATTCTCAAAATTTGGTCGTGTTCAGACCATATGCCTTCGTGATCAGTTTTGTTTTGGGAGCGTTGCTCAGTACGCCCGAAGTTATTATCCAAATTTTAACTTTTGCACTATTCGTATTTGCCTACGAAGTGGAAATCCGGACCCTGCGCCGATTGGAGCAAAGGGCCACGTCACCGGCTCGACAAATTGGCATCTGCCTGGCGCTGGGGGCATTGCTGGCGACGGGAATATTAAAATTGACCGGAAAGTCGCTGATTGCGCGCATGAGCCAGACAACCCATCAGAATGGACACACGATGGTTGATAATTGGTCGCAGCCGCAATGGTATGCGTGGGCGGTGCTCGGGCTTTTTCTGATCGGCCTGATCCTGACCATTCTGCCAAAACCAAAAACTTCCGAAGCGAGATAAGTTTGGTTCAGGCGGCCACGTCGGAGCGGTGTCTCCGCATCAAAAATCAAACCGTCAAACCGCCCGGGCGGCGAGGAAGTTTTTTAATTCCTCCGCCGCCTTGCCGCCAAAGCCGGGCACTTCGGAAATTTGTTCAAGCGTCGCCAATTGCAATCGCCGCACGGAACCAAATTTTTTCAACAACGCTTGCTTGCGCCGTTCGCCGATGCCGGGGAAGTCGTCGAGAATGCTTTCGGAGATTTTCTTCAGTCGGAGTTGCGCGTTGAAGCTATTCGCCACCCGATGGCATTCGTCGCGCACACGTTGCAATAGCTTCACCACCGGATGATCAAGGCCGAGTCGGAGCGGCTCAGCTTTTTCCGGCAGATAGATTTCCTCAAACTCTTTCGCCAGCCCAATGACCGGGATTTTTTCTAAACCCAATTTCTTCAATTCGGCACACGCCATGCCGAGTTGCCCCTTGCCACCATCGATCAGGATCAAATCAGGAAACGAGGACGGTCGCCCTCCCGCTCCGCGTTGGGCGACGGCGGGCAACGGAGAGGAATCTGGATCCGAAGGAGCTTCTTCCTTTAGCTCCAATCCGGCATTTTCATTTTTGGCTGGCCGGTTGTATCGCACCTTGCGACTGGTCTCATCCGCCAGTTCCTGGAGTTCCTGTGGGATCGCTTCGCCGCTGTCGTCGTCTTTGGATTTCTGGGCCGGCAACTGAGCGCCATTTCCGATTTCATTTTTTAAGCGGGAATAGCGCCGCCGCACCACCTCGGCAATGCTGGCAAAATCATCCTGGCCTTCGACCGTTTTGATCTTGAAGCGGCGGTAATTCGCACGATCGGGCCGGCCGTTTTTAAAACTCACCAACGAGGCGACCTTGAACGTGCCGCTGATGTTCGAAATATCAAACCCTTCGATCCGTTGTGGCGCGCTGGGCAAATCCAAAATTTTGGCCAATTCGATCAGATCACTTTCCGGATTGATGGCCAGCGGCAAGTTATAAGGCACACGCACGAATTTTTCCGTGCGCTTCCACGTGTTCTGCAAATCGCGGATGAGATCGCGCAGGTCAGCCGCGCGTTCAAAATCATGCGCCGCCGCGGCCTTTTTCATCTCCAGTTCAAGGGTCGCCGGCATCTCGCGGCTTTGGCCTTCGAGGAAATTGCACGCCGCATTGACTTGTTCGAGATATTGTTCGTGCGTGACATTGCCGACGCAGGGCGCCGTGCAGTATTTTAAGTGTGCGTAAAGGCAATGCTTATAATCCGCCTCGCCGGGCGTGAATACGCGGCAGCCGCGCAGGTTGAATTGTTTGCGCGCCAGGGCCAGCGTATTGCGCAATGCCATGGAGTTCACAAACGGCCCGAAATAGCGCGCACCGTCATCTTTCTTCAAACGTGTGAAAGTGAAGTTTGGGATCGGGTCATTGAGGTTCACCTTCAACATCAGGAAACGCTTGTCATCGCGCAGGCTGATATTGAACCGCGGCTTGAATTCCTTGATGAGCTTGCTTTCGAGCAGCAACGCCTCAGGTTCACTGCGGACGGTGTGGATGTCGAAATCGTGAATCGCCTCGACGAGCGTATTGAATTTCATGTCCCAGCCCATACGCCGGCTTGGATGAAAATATTGGCTAACCCGTTTGCGCAGGTCGCGCGCCTTGCCGACATAAATTACCGTACCGAAACGGTCCTTGTGCAGATACACACCCGGTTTGTGCGGGACGGTGGACAGTTTTTTACGGATATGTTCCGAAGCGGCCATTACCGTAAAGTTTCCCGCAAAGAGGCCAGCGCGCAAAGATTATTTCACAAACTGGCGTCGTTCAGTAAAGCCATGGCCATTTCTAGCGAAGCGACCACCGAGCGGAGCAATTGCTCTGCGCTCCACGGTGCGGGCACAGTGGTCAAAGTTGGAGCGCGAAGCATTGCTTCGCTCGAACAGATTCATCCCATCGCCCCAGTCATGCCGCTGGATGATGATCTTTGTTTAAACGCCATCGTCTGCGGGGCTGGATTATATTTTCTAAAAGCGGAAAATCCGTGAAATCCGGGTCACGATTTTTTCTTCATGTGCTGGTGTACGAGGAAATAATAAAGCACCCCGATGACTGCCAGAAAACCCAGCAACGAAAACGTGACCTTGTGCATCTCGCCGTTGCTGATCTGGCCGCCGACCTTCACCCCCAGCCAGCACAACACCGCGCACCAACTCGCTGCGCCCGCCAGCGTGTAGAGCGAATAATGCAAAAAATTCATCCGCACAATGCCCGCCGGTAGGCCGATGAGATGCCGTACCACCGGCAACAAACGGGAGGCGAAAATTCCAAATGCGCCGTAATGTGCCGCCCAGCGTTCTGCACCCTCCACCTTCTCCCGGGAAATCAGAAAATATTTTCCGTAACGCAACACCAGCGGACGACCCGCCAACCGGGCCAGCCAGTACATGACTGCCGCCCCCAGCCACGAACCAAGCGTGCCGACGAGCACCAGCAGCAGTTCCGCCGTCCAGCCGGAATAACGCGTGCCAAAAAACGCCAGACCATCCCCGCTCCACGCCTTGTAAGCTGCCGGGGGAATGATCACCTCGCTGGGGATGGGCAAAAACGTGCTCTCCACCGTCATCAAGAGACCAACCGCCCAATAGCCCCATTGGTCTAATACTCCAGAATACCAATCTGTCAGTTGCTTCAACATGCGCGGGGGTTATAGCGGAAAAGCCAGCAAGTGCAATTATTTTGGTGCATGCGCATAAAAAGATTCAATCTCCGCCGCTGTCGCCGGCTGCGGCCAGACCCAGTCGCGGGCCTTTTGCCAGTTCAATGAAGAACTGGTGGTTCCGGCCGGCAAAGTTGGGTTGCCGCCGTCATCTACGCCGTCATCGCCAACGCAATAAAGCAAATAGGTGCCATCCGCGTTCGGACGATACCGCAGCGGTTTGCCATCAAATGGATCAAAGGGAATCGAGGCAAGAAATTCCGGAGCCAATTCACTGAGCGATGACGGCCAACTACCATGTTTTAATTGATACCGCTTCAGGGCAATAGCGACGACGACCACGCGCCGGGCGGCTTCCATCCGGATCATCCTGCGAACCATCGAACTTGCATAACTTGTGTCATTAAAAAATTCACCCAGGTCGGGGATTTTCAAGGCATGAAAAAAAGCCGCACCCGCACTCGCGCTTGTTCCCGCCGTCAAGCGGGCCACCATCGCGTCATAGTCAGCCTTGTAGCATTGGCTTTGATTAGTTTGCATGGCCCACAACGCTTCGATAATGATTGTATCATTTTGTAACGTACGCAGCTCATCGGTATAACTCCATGAGGAACGCCACATTGCTTCGCTCATCATATAACGCGGTTTCTCGGTCAGTTCTTCCCAACCCGACACACCACCCGATCCCATCAGGCCACTAGACGAACCGAAATATTTGACAAATTCCCCATGCGATACCCGGGTTTTTTGAATGGCATCAACCGCCCATGGCCGTTCCATCCTAAAAGCCTGTCGCGCATCGTTAAGAAAATTCAATTGCTCCCAACCTTTTTGCAACGACGCCAATTGGGTATCGGTGACATTGGTTGATTGCAAAAAATCCCAGGTTGGCGCCACGGTCGCGTTCGCCATGGCCACCCGAACCAGATGCGAGATCAATAAGCCCTCTGTTTCATTTCGCTGTACCAGTCCCAGCATGGTCAGGATATTCGTTGCTGCTTCAGTGTCATGGCCCTCGTACAAATCGCAGGTGATGGCGATGGCTAATTTTTGCCCCGCCTGCCTTAACGGCCCCAGTTGTGGCAAGACTAACCTAAAACCCATTTTATAGTTCAACTGAAAGTCCAGCTGCGGCCGGTCTAAAACCTGGTGCAATAAAGCGATCCCCGGACGATCGGCGGCTTCTTCCGCAATAAAATCATCCCATGAACTGACAAAATTATAACCACGCGCAGCGGGCTGCATCCAACCGATCAAAGCCTTGCCGGGCACAACCATTTGCATCGCATAGGGTACCTTTTGCTCGCCGGATCCAAATAGCCGAAAAGCCTGTTCCACAGCTTCCACGCTATTACTTTCTGCCGGAACAGGTCGCAACGACAGTTCGCTGAACTCCACTTTTTCACCCCGCTCACGCAACGATTTTTTGTAAGCTTCCAAGGCATTCATCGGCGAGACGCTCATCGTCAGTAGGAATACAGCACTCATCACCAGCAGGAAAATTCCGACGACAATCAAAATTTTCCAGTGCGTTTTCATCCAGAAGCGTTCAGCGCAGCCTTTATGCCTTCAAAAAATAATTCCGTTGTTTCTCGCTGATGGGCAGGCCGAGCTTTTCCATCACCGCCAGCATGTCTTCCCAAACGCGGCGTTTCTCAGACATCGCCTGGTTGCGGAGCAAATACGCCGGATGATACGTCGGCATCAACGGTGTGCCGCGATATTCCTGCCAGTTGCCACGCAGTTTCGTGATGCCCACAGTTTTACCGAGCAACCCTTCCACCGCCGTTGCACCCAGGGCGATGAGCACTTTGGGGCGGATCAAATCAATCTGTTCATGCAGATAGGGAAGGCACGTTTGCATCTCTTCCGGCGTGGGCTTGCGATTGCCACTGCTTTGGCCGGGCGTATCCGGACGACATTTCAGAATGTTGGCGATGTAAACATCTGATCGGGAAAGTCCGGTGGCAGAAATAATCTTGGTAAGCAACTGCCCCGCCGCGCCAACGAAGGGTTCGCCCTGGGCATCTTCATCCGCACCCGGAGCCTCGCCCACAAACATGAGTTGTGCGTCAATATTTCCCACGCCAAACACCACATTCTTGCGGGAAGACGCAAGGTTGGGACACTTCACGCAGGCCAGCGCGCGGGCTTGTAGCACCGCGAATGCAGTGGCTTTTTCAGTTGCCGGTTGCTGGTTGCCGGTTGCTGGTACAGGTGATGCCAGAATTTTTGTCTCTAGTTTCACTGTTTCAGCCTTGGGCACAGGCGCTTTGGGTGGAACACTTGAAACTTGAAACTGACCACTTTTCACTGGCAGTGCGAGCGCCCGCAAGGTCTCCGGCGCGACCGCCACGTGTCGCACCCCGCGCGACTTCAGATTTTCTAGATGTTGGATCGTCGCGTCGAGCAATTCATTGTAAGCCGCTGCCATGCCGTCATCGTAGCGGGTGTGCGATGAAGCACCAAAAATAATTTATTCACAACCGCCGCCTAGAACATATGTCCGACCCATCTGACACAGTTGATACTTGACCTTGACCCGCATTTATCAAAACTTCACGCACATCCACGTTTAAATGAGCACCCCGACGCCATCCCGCAGCAAACCCGGCCTGTTTCAATTGCCCGACGGCAAGAACATGGCGCTTACCTTCGCTCTTGTCAGTTCGTTGTTCCTGCTTTGGGGACTATGCAACGGCATGATTGATGTGATGGATAAACATTTTCAGGACCAGTTGCACCTGACCAAGGCGCAATCGGCCTGGGTGCAATTCGCGCATTACATGGGTTACACGATCATGGCGTTGCCGGCGGGATTGCTCACCCGCCGCATCGGTTATAAGGGCGGCATCATCAGCGGATTGTTGCTGGTCGCCGTCGGCGGATTTTGGTTCATACCAGCCACCCACATTGCAACATTCTGGGCATTCCTGCTTGGCGTTTGCGTCATCGCGATGGGTTTGACCATACTGGAAACGGTCGCCAATCCGTATGCCACATTGCTGGGCGCGAAAGAACGCGGCTCGACCCGCATCAATCTCGCCCAATCTTTCAACGGTATTGGCTGGATTCTTGGTCCGATTGTTGGCGGCGCTTATTTTTATGCCGACGGCGGCGTCGAAGTCGCGCAAGGTCAACTTTATGTTCCTTATATGGGTGTCGCCATCATTGTGCTGGTGCTCGCGGTGCTATTTTACTTTGCCTACGTTCCTGACATCAAGGTGGAGGATCCTTATCACACGGATGATAAAAATGTTTCGCCCGCTGAAAAACCAAAGACAAAAACCTACAATCGCGCCCTGATTTACTTTTTGATGCTGCTCAATGTCGGAGTGCTGGGCTTCACGACTTACATGATCCTCGGATTGATCCTGCCGGTATGTGGCTTCGCGGATGTGACAGTCAGCAAAATTTTGGCGGTGGTCACCGCCGGGGTTGTCCTCATTCCCGCGCTGCTTTTAATTCCCGCTGCCAAAAAAATGACGCATGGCAACATCTGGGCGCACCCGCATTTTTCCATGTCCACCCTGGCGCAATTCTTCTACGTCGCCGCCCAGGCCGGTATTTTCAGTTTCTTTATCAACTACGTCATCGCGGAAATGCCCGCCATTTCCAAAGCCGCTGCGGATAGCTGGCTGATTCACGGCAATGTGCGGACGGAAATGTCCAATGGGATCGCCCAGTATTTTGTGAACGAACGAGGTGCCAATTGGCTGCAAAGCGCCATCGCTTATGTCTTGTTTTGTGCCGGGCGTTTCATCGGTTCGGCGATCATCAATAAAAAGCCGGCCAACAGCGTTCTCGGTATTTACGCTTTGATCAACGTGCTGCTGTGCGGGATCGTGGCCCTGAAACTGGGTTGGATTTCCGTCATCGCCATGTTTCTGACCTTCTTCTTCATGTCCGTCATGTATCCTTCAATCTTTGCGCTGGGCATTTTCGGCCTCGGCTCGCAATCGAAAAAACGCGCCGCCGCGTTCATTGTCATGTCCATTACCGGCGGGGCGCTCATGCCGAAAATCATGGGGCATCTTGGCGATACCTATAACATGTCCGTCAGCTTCCTGATGCCGCTCGGGTGTTTTGCTTTTATCGCGCTCTATGGGTTCGCCTGGCCGAAACTGAGTCAGACTGACGGCGTCGTGGGCCTAAAAACATCCGGCGGACACTAAGCGCGGGTGATCCGGCCTTAAGCACCCGCCTCGTCGTCGTTCCCGCTCTCATCCTCATCCTCGAATTTCCTTATCCGACGAGGATGAGGACGACCATGAGGACGAGAAGGATTTAGCGACGGTTCAATTTTCAGACAGCCGTTAAATATCCGCAAAACGGTAGCTGGAAAACACGCGGTCATTTCCCTAGACTCAACGCAATGTCGTTCGCGTTGGAAAAGCACTGGCCGGAAACGTTTCGTCATGCGAAAAAGCATTCGCCGTTTTACCGTGAACTCTTTCGCGGATGGAAAACCGTACCGCGCCTTCAGGATTTACCAACGACCAGTAAAGAAATTCTCTCCCGGCGCAATCTGGACTTTCTCTGCGTCCCGCGCCGGCGCATCGCTGAAATCGTCACCACCAGTGGCACCACCGGAGCGCCCTTGTCCTGGATGTTGACGGAGAACGACGTACAACGGCTGGCAGAAAACGAAAAAATTTCCTTCACCTGCGCGGGCGTTACATCGCACGACACAGTCCTCGTAGCCGTGGCATTGGATCGCTGTTTCATTGCCGGCCTCGCATACTGGCAAGGCTTGCGCGCACTGGGTTGCACGGTCGTCCGCGTGGGTGCATCCTCCTCACAACTGGTCCTGGAAATGATCGCGCGCCTCCAGCCAACGGCTATCGTAGCCGTGCCGTCATTTTTACGGGTCATCGCCGACAAGGCGCACGCGCTGAAATTTGATCTCAAAAATTCCTCTATCAAAAAGGCGATCTGCATCGGCGAACCCGTCCGGGACAGCGCTTTTCAATTGAACCCGTCCGGACGCGCAATTGCCGCGGCCTGGGAGGCACAGATTTTTTCCACCTACGGTGTGACAGAATTGGCCAATTCACTTTGTGAATGCCGCGCCGGTTGCGGCGGACATCTGCACGAAAATCAATTGTTTTTGGAAATCCTCGACGACGCGGGCAACGCCCTGCCCGATGGCGAAACCGGTGAGGTAGTCGCCACCACGTTCGGCGTCGAAGCGATGCCGCTGATTCGCTATCACACCGGTGATTATGCCGCGATGTTCTCAAAGAAATGCCGTTGCGGACGTGACACGCCCCGGCTGGGCCCAATCATTGGCCGCAAAAACCAAAAGTTGAAATTCAAGGGCACCTCACTCTTCCCATCCACGTTCCAGGTTGTTTTGGAAGAAACACCTGGCGTTGAACAATTTGCCATCATTGCGCGCGCCGAAAGCGAGTTATGCGATGCCATTGAAATTGTCGTTTGCGGCGAAGTAAAAACAACCACGCTGCGTGAAGCGATCCAGGCCCGCGCCAAAATCGTCCCACAAATCCGCCGCGCTTCCCGGGCCGAGATCGAACGTTGGCAAATGCCGCCGGACGCACGCAAACGACGGACCTTCGTGGATCTGCGATGAAGATTTGCGTCCTCATTCCGTGCTATAATCATCCGGCTACTGTCGCAGCGGTAGCACTGGCCGCGCAGCAATATTTTCCCGTCCTGATGGTAGACGACGGTTCGACGTTGCCCTTGCCGGAATTGCCCGGCTGCGAAATCCTCCGACTCCCGATAAATGCTGGTAAAGGTGCCGCCTTGCGGGCGGGTTTTCAATTCGCCGCCGCCAAAGGTTTCACGCATGCGATCACGATGGATGCAGACGGACAGCATTTTGCCGAAGACCTGCCGAAGTTTTTAGCTGCCGCCCAAGCCCAACCCTCCGCGCTCGTCGTGGGGGTGCGTAATTTTCGGGCAGCGGGTGCGCCGGGCCATCGCCAATGTTCCAACGCCGTCTCGAGCTTTTGGTTTTGGGCGGAGACCGGCATCCGCCTGCGCGACACCCAATGCGGTTTTCGCTGTTACCCCCTCGCCTTGACGGAAAAATTGCAGGTCAAGTCTGGTCGTTACGCATTCGAATTAGAATTCATGGTGCGTGCGACGTGGGTGGGCACACCCGTTCAAGCGGTGCCGGTAAAATGTACTTACACGCCAAATCAAATCCGCCAATCTCACTTTCGGCCCGTCAAAGATCTGGCACACATCACCACCATGAATATCGGGTTGGTGGCGCAATCCTGGCTCGTGCCGCGTTCCCTGCGCGTGAAATGGTCGTTGGGGGCTAAAAGATCCCGGCGCGAAACCTTTCGGGAAATTTTCTCCGAGCATACGAACGAACCGGCGCGACTCGCCAGCGCGATCGGCCTCGGACTGTTTTGCGGGCTGGCACCGATCTGGGGTTTCCAGGCAGTGACCTGCATGGCTCTGGCGCACTGGCTGCGCTTGAACAAGGCGATCACCGTCGTGGCCAGCCATATTTCGCTTCCGCCCGCCGTACCGTTCATTTTATTTGCTGATTTGCAGATTGGCCACTGGTTGTTCAAAGGGAAATGGCTGTCCTTGACGCTGCACGATATGACTTGGGCACGCGCGTTGGAATATTTTTGGGAAACGTTCACCGGCAGCTGGCTGCTCGCCATAACGGTCGGCCTGCTGGGGTTTTTCGTGGCCTGGTGCATCGGCCGGGGATGTCGCAAAAAAGATGAAGCCTGACCGTTACCAGCAACTCTATCTCTGGCTTGCGACCCGGCGGCGCACGGTGGTGCTCACCGCCATTTTCATTGCGCTTGCCTGTGTCGCCTTTTCCTCCCGTATCGCCCTGGAAGAGGATATCCTCGGCATTTTACCGGAGAATGACCGGATCGTGGATGATTACAAATATGCGCTGAATAAATTCGGCCAGATCGACCGCGTTTATATTGATGTCAGTGTCAATCAGGATGATCCGCAAAAACTTGCCGCCGCCGCCGATGAATTTTATCAAACGCTGGCGACCAATCGTTCTTTCCGTCGCATCACCTACCGCATCGAACTGGGCAATCAGGGCCGCATCATCAATTTGCTGACCAGTTCGTTGCCGGATGTTTTCACCGAAGCCGACGCCACAACGCTGGCAACGGACCTGGATACCAACGCCATCCGGACGCACCTCACACTGATGCGCCGCAAACTTTCCGGCCCGGAAGGCATGGTTTTGAAAGATGTCATCGCGGCTGACCCCATCGGCATGAGCGGGCTGGTATGGCCAAAGATTATGCCGCTGCAAACCGGCTTTGGCGGTGCGCATGTGGATGATGGCCGCCTGACCAGTAATGATGGCCAGCATGTGCTCATGGTGGCAGAGCCGGATTTCCATTCATCCGATTCCAAACGCAGTGCGGTGCTTGTCGGCGAAATGCTCCGTGCCGCCCGCGCCGTGGAAACGCACGTTCCGGGAACGCGCGTCGCCATCACCGGCGGCCATCGCATGGCGCTCGATAATGCCACGCTGCTCTGGCATGACTCAATCCGCTGTCTGACCATCGCGGTCATCGCGATGTTTGTCCTTTGCTTTACCGCGTACCGCCGGCGCTGGCTGGCAGCCATCACGTTTCTACCTTCATTATTCGGCACCCTCATCGCCGGCGCGGTCGTGGCACTCGTGGACCGCCACGTTTCCGGCGTTGCCATTGGTCTCGCCAGCATGGCGCTCGGCATCACGGTGGATTACGGCATCTACGTCGTTTATCACCTGGATAATGCCGCCACTGATCGGGCCAGCGCCGGCAAAATTGTGGGACGCCTGGTGTTACCGACATTCGTCGGCGCCCTGACCATCATCGCTGCCTTCATTGTGCTGTCGTTCTCACCGATGAAAGGTTACCAGCAGCTCGGACTCTTCGGCGCCGTGGGCGTGCTGATGTCCGCCGCCTTCGCGCTGCTCGTGCTACCGTTGCTGGTGCCGTTGCCAAAGCAAAAGGAAGTTCCCCCCCTGCGCTTTACCAACTGGATGGAAAATTTTCATGCCTGGCAAATCCGCCAACGCCCCTGGTTGATGTTGGGTGTGGTTGGGCTGAGCGTAGTTTCCCTGTTCGGGCTGGGCAAAATCCGCTTCGAAGGCGATATCGCGAAGCTTAACGGCATCACTACTGCCACGCGCTCTGATGATCAATGGATCAATCGTACCTGGGGCGAAGCCTTGGGCATGACTGTCGTTATCGCCCGCGGCACCAACGAAGCCGAAGCGCTCGCGGAAAACGGGCGGGCCGCCCAATTACTCGCCCGGCAAACGAATGTCGCCGGAATCTTTTCACTGGCCGCCGTCTGTCCGCCTCCGGCCACCCAGATGGAAAACATCCGACGCTGGGAAACATTTTGGACGCCCGAACGCAAGGCCAGCTTGCAGACAACCTTGCAACAGGTTGGCGGTGAATTGGGTTTTCGCACTAATGCTTTTGCGCCGTTTTGGCAAACCGTCAATAACCCGCCCGAACCGCTCACACTGGATCGTTTCCGTGACACGCCCCTGGCCCAGGCATTGAAAGAGCGCGTTGCCGCCGGCAGCAACGATATTGCCATCAGCACGCTCGTCAAATTGACCGACCGGGAACAAGCGGGTGCTTTGCGTGACGCATTGCCGGGATTGCTATTGATCGACCAGAAAAATTTTGCCGAACACATAGCCAGTCTGGCCCGGAACAATCTGGGCAAATTTGCGTTCTGGACCGCGATCGTAGTGGCGGCCATTGCGTTCTTTGCGTTGGCAGCGGTGGAAGTGGTCATTGCCACCTTGTTGCCGATCGCTTTCGGTTTGCTGTGGACCCTTGGTCTCATGGGCTTATTCGGCCTGCCCATTAATGTGATGAACTGCGTGTTTGTGATTTTCGTCATCGGCATGGGCGAGGATTACAGCGTATTTCTGGCCACCAGCAAACTGGATGTCTGGCGCGGGCATCCGCCACGCATTGCCCCGACCAGCGCTTCAGTTTTAATTTCTGCCGCCACCACTATTTTTGGCTTTGCCGTACTTGTGTTTGCGCAACATCCGGTCTTGTTTTCGATGGGCACAACCGTCTTGCTCGGCATGGCCAGCGCCTTCACGGCGACGCTCATCATCACGCCAGCTTGCATGGATCTCCTGTTATGGCGCGATCCACCGCGCGGCGCACCACGGTTTTGGCATCCGTTCAGCACCCTGTGGGTCGGAGCGCATCTGGCCCTCGGCCAGTTTTTCCTGTACTGCATTTTGCGTCCGTGGTTAAAGACGTTTTCACCGCGCCGGGCCGACGATCAACTACGTCGCATCACCCGTGATCTGGCACGGGGTTTCATTCAAAGTGTTCCGTTTGGCAAGCTGGAATATAAAAATATTACACCCAAAACGTTTTCGCCGCCGTGCATCGTCATCAGCAATCATCAATCTGCCGTGGACGTGATGCTCGTCGTCAGCCTGCCGGCGGATGTGCGTCAGACTGCCAAGAAACGGGTGTTCGACGCGCCTTTTCTTGGCTTCGGCTGCAAGATACTCGGCCATGTCATGGTGGAACCGAATCGCCCGGAAATCACCCTGCAACGTTGCCGCGAACGGCTGGCTGCTGGCGCTTCCGTACATTTTTATCCCGAAGGCACCCGGTCCTATGATGGCTGTGTCCAACGCTTTCATCGCGGCGCATTTGAACTGGCCATCCAGTTAAATCAGGAAATCTTGCCGCTCATCCTGTGCGACACTAACACGGGCATGCCGCGGGATGGGTGGTGGTTTGAATCCTATCATGCCGTCGTCCGCGCCTTGCCCCGCGTGACTCCGCAGAATTTCGATTACTCCCAGGGTACGACCGCCTTGATGCGCCATTGTGAAACCATCGTTCGTGAAGCGCTCCAACGGCAGCTGGACGAACTCAACACACCTGCCGTGCTGCGCCGCAAAGTGCGACGTCTCTATCGCTATCAAGGCATCTACGTCGAACAATTCGTCCATTGGAAATTAAAGCTCGACCCAATTTTTCCAGTCTTGGAAAAATTTGCCCCGCGCTCCGGTTTCATTCTCGACCTGGGCTGCGGGTATGGATTGGCCACGCACTGTCTGGCTTACGGCGCGGAGCAACGGACGTTTCTGGGTGTGGATTACGACGAAAATAAAATCCGCACCGCCGGCCGTACTGCACCGCAAAATCCACGCATCCAATTTCAAACCGGAGACATCCTTGAATTTGAATATCCTGCCTGTGACGCAATCTTGCTGCTGGATGTGCTGCATTATTGGGCGCCGGCGAAGCAACAACAGATTCTCGATAAAGCCCGGCGGGCATTGCGTCCGGGTGGGAAGTTGATCTTGCGTGATGGGGCCAAGGCCAACGATGGCGCGCATCGCCACATTCACCGGTGGGAAATTTTTGCGACCAAGGCCGGGTTGAACCGGACGCAGGAAGGTTTGAATTTCCAAACGCTGGCCGAACTGGAAGCCGCGCTAAAATGCGCCGGATTCACCAAGTGTGAAATCGTCCCCGAGGCTGGCCGGGGCTCCAATGTCTTGCTCGTCGCCTCGTTTGATTGAGGCGTGATTTCAGTTTGGCTGGGAAATTTCCGCACGAACTGGCTGGGGCACGGACGGGTAAACCACGGATTCAATTCCCGGCGCGGCGGCGATTTTCATACGGATCATTTCCGTCAGTTCCTCACGGGACAAGTGCAGATAATCTTCGGGAAAAATCGGTTCGCCGAAATGCACTTCCACTTTTTGCAAACCGCTAAGGGGATGAAATGGTCCGGCTTTCGTCGAGACCAGGTGCATGTTTTGGATAAAGATGGGCATGATGGGCGCGCGGGCAGCCTGGGCGACATAGAAAATTCCCGGCTGGCATTCGGCCACCGTCACACCATCGCCGCGAGTACCTTCGGGAAACACCAAAAGATTAAAACTCTCAATGGTGCGGCCGTAAATTTCCAGTTCATGAATGCGGCGGGGATTTAGTTTTCCGCGTTCCAACAGAAAGCCCAACGGACGACTCAACAGGCTGCGAAACCAGGAATCGCGCCAGGCGTTTTTGGCGCCCAGCACGAGCAACGGATGATTACCGGAGCGCCAAAATAACGAACCAAGCAATATCGTATCCAACAGGCTGACGTGGTTGCTGACAAACAGATAGCGTTGCCGGGGATTCAATTTTTCCAAGCCGTGCACGCGGCGCAAATAAGGCAGGGCAAAAAGAAATTGCGCAAAAAACCCCAGCGTCAACTGAAGCAAGATCAACCGGCGCGAAGC